>CAYSUA010000480.1:1017-4990 GCA_964433795.1 uncultured Desulfobacteraceae bacterium
CGCCAACGCCTGGTGTGCGGCATTGATCAAAGGATGTACGGTTGGTGCGGAAGAAAGCAGGGGGTGGGTAGCAATTTGCATCATATCCAACTCACGTACGGTTACTTTTTTCTGAATGGCGAGGGCAACGACATTAATTAACTCCCCTACAGACGGTCCCCCGGATATTTGGCCGCCGAGAATAATGCCCGACCGGTCGGCAAATACGAGTTTCACTTTGAGTTCGTGTGCGCCCGGAAGTATACCGGGATGACGGTCGGGTGCAACAGCCAGCGCCGATATGTAACGAAATCCCTCTTTCTGGCATGTCCGGCAGGTCATGCCGGTGCTGCCAAAAGAAATTTCTCCGATCTTCGTTGAAAATGCGGCAATGGTTCCCTGGATCTGATGTAAAACCCGAATACCGTAGATGTTCGTACCCGCGTTTCGTGCCTCGGCCGTTGCAGTGGAGGCCAGCCAAATCGGTACCTCCCGCCGGGTGAAGAAGTCTCGTTTTAACGCACAATCTCCAACGGCAAAAATTCCATCAGCATCGGTTTGCATATAATCATCCACCCAAATCGATCCGTTATCGGTAATACGCAAGCCCGCTTCCTCTGCCAAATCGATGGAAGGCTTTGCCCCGATACTGATCAACACCATGTCGGCGGATATAGTCTCGCCCCCTTCCAGGGTGACGGACTCCACCCGACTGTTACCATTGATGGACACGACGCGCTTGCTGGTATGCAGGTTAACCCCGGTGAAAACCAACGCCTGTGATACTTCGTTACAGAATTCATCATCAAATGCCGTGTATAAAAGCTTCGGCATAATTTCAATGAGATGAACGTCAAGACCGGAAACCCGGGACAACTCATCGGCAAACTCCGCTCCGATGAACCCTCCTCCGATGATTACCACTTGCTTCGCCTTATGGACTTTCTCCCGTAGCATCGTCATGGCCGACATGCTTTTTTTGATTGTATAAACCCCTTCTTTTTCCGCACCCGGGATGGGCGGTATAACGGATTTCGTTCCGGTCGCCAGAACGAGACGTTCATAGGAATGAATTTGACCCGATTCCATTGTGACCGCCCGTTTGCTGATATCGAGGGAGACGACTTTTCCCACAAGAATATCAATCCCGGCCTTCTCTAACGGAAGGTTGCCCATCTCGTTTTGTTTGGGATCATTTAGGGTGTGCATCATATAAGGAATGGCGCAGGGAATGACGCTGTCTCCGATATCCTTAATTAGGCACACTGATTTTTCAGGATAAATATTTTTTGCCGTAAGTGCGGTTATGATGCCGGCAGGTCCCCCACCGACAATAATGACATTCACATCCATATCCGTTTCCTCCCCCCTTAATTTTTTGGGATCATGAGTCCACAGCATTCAAGCGCTACGTTTAAACCGGACTTAATGATCACATATATTTTCTCCGATTACCGCGGCATCAGAAAGATATTGATGGCCAACGCCCCATCCGTCATCTTCCATCTTGCACGAGCTTCATGCAGCTATGCCGGGTTTTCAAACAATTGCCTGTTGATCTTTGAAAGAGCATAAGGCATGCCAAAAACAGTGCTTATTAATGATTGGATGTATTTTCAGTCACTTAGCTGCGATTAAATTTATAACTTTCTCCAGGACGCATTAAAATTTAGAAGAATTTCTAAATTGCTTTTGCAAAAATAAGACAAGAAGCCTCAGAGATAAGTGTTAGTGTTATACTCTTTGGTATAATGGATAAGAATGAAATCTTTCGGACATCGAAGTGACCTTAATAACGTTTTCTGGGCATGCCCTTTGACATGCGCCGCATCCTATGCATTTCTGTTCGTTTACAATGGGAAAACCTTTCGGCCCCATTGAAATCGCACCAAATAAACAGGCTTTGATACAATCACCAAAACCCATTATTGCAGCAACACCGGCTGCCGACTCCAAACCACCAACCACACAGGCGCTGGGGGGTGCTTTACCCTCAACGACGGCGACGGCTTCATCGTGACATCCAACATAGCCGCAGCCCCAGCAATTGGCGCCTGCCAGGCACCTTTGAATTTCTTCGCTTTTTGGATCTTCGTAGACATAAAAGACAATGGCAGCCTTCTCAAGTGCAAATCCACAACCTGTGCCTTGTCCTTTGTATTTTTTCGTATTTAGAAATTCTCCTATATTTTTTTGAAGTTTTTCTAAATTATTCCAGTTTAAATGCCTGCTAATCAATCTTCTACAATATAACTATCTGAATTATCATGTATTATGAAGAGCATAATTTCATGGCATAGTTGATGCTATTTCATATAAGAAAAGGAGCGCGTGTCTAAAAAAACACAATTAATGAAGAAAGCTGAATCGTAAATATGGAATAAAAACTTATGAGAGGTGAATAAAATGCCAAGAGGAGATGGAACAGGCCCAAGAGGACAAGGCCCAGGATCCGGCAAAGGTATGCAAGGTAGCGGTGGAAAGGGCCGTGGAGGTGGCTTTGGAGCCGGTCCCGGCGGCTCATGTGTTTGTTCGGCATGCGGCGAAAAAACAGTCCACCAGGTGGGTGTGCCTTGTTATCAGCAGCGATGCCCCAAATGCGGAAATGCCATGACACGAGATTGAACCGGATGTCTTTAGACTCTGTTTCCGTGTGATCCTGAATCTGAAAATCACTTAATCCATTGGTAAAAGATGCAATCCGGAAGGATAAATTTCGGGAAATAGAATCCACTGGAGGATATGCCCTATTAAGTGCCAATTGAAGAGGAGATAAAATCATGTTGGTTGAAACCTGGATGAGCAAACCGGTTATCACCATCGACGCGGACGACTCCATGCAAAATGCCACGGCACTCCTTAAGGAACGTCATATCCGAATTCTCCCCGTTATGGAGAATGGAAAACTTGTGGGAATCATTACTGATCGGGATTTGAAAAGAGCGTCGGCTTCTGATGCCAGCACATTGGAAATTCACGAACTTTTTTATCTTCTTTCCAAGATTAAAGTTAAAGAGATCATGACCAAGGATCCAATTACAGCGCGGCCTGATTTCACCTTAGAAGAGACATCCAGAATTCTGTTGGAGAAAAAAATCTCCGGTGTTCCGGTGGTAAACGATGAGGGCCAGGTGATAGGCATAATAACGCGGGACGATCTGCTTCGGGTGTTGATCGACCTGACCGGTGTGGATAAAAGAGGAATCGAATTCGCATTTCAAGTGAAAGATCGACCGAAATCTATCCATGAGTTAACAGATGTTATCCGAAAATATGGCGGCCGAATCGTCAGCATCCTTACCTCTTATGAGAAGGCATCGCCGGGTCAGCGCGATGTTTGGATCAGAGCCTATCAAATTAATCGCGAGAAATTGCCTCAGCTTCTAAAAGAATTAGAAAAAAAAGCAATTCTGCTCCATATAGTGGATCACAAAAAGGACGTTAGGGATATTCGCTATAGCTTTGCATAACTTAAAAAATTTAAAAGCATAGATATGTACAAGATTCGATTTTCTTTCGGCCGAATGGGAAACCTGCTGCTTTCACCTACGGTTAATTTCTCGGAACTCTACTGGGTATTCGGTATTGTGGTTTTGGTTTCGGTTTTAGCCTCCCTTCAGCCGGCATAGAATGCTTCACGAATGGAGCCGGTTGACGCGCTGGGTCACGTTTAGGAACCTATAGCTTGGTCGTCAAGTTAAAAACTGACGACCCGTTAGGATTGACGAACTCGAAATAAAAGCCTTAAGGAGGATCAATGAAAACATTTGCATTCATTCTTATTTTATTTATAATCGGTATCGGTTATGCGCAACAGCCTCAAATCATTGCTGTAGCGGCTGTGGGCAGAACGGAAAACATCCAAATAAGCCAAAAAGCAGGGCGTGCCCCTTACTATCTGATCTTTAATCAACGTGGAAAGCTGATGGAGGTGATTTCTAATCCCTTTAGTGGCACGGCCAGACGCGCCGGCCCGCAAGTCGCCGCACTTCTT
>CAYSUA010000481.1:0-4990 GCA_964433795.1 uncultured Desulfobacteraceae bacterium
CGGCTCACCTCCAAAGCCTATTCCTTCAAACAACTTGGGTTTTGTGCATAACCGCATTCTTCAAAACAGAGGAGCAAAGCGACTACTACAAATTTTCAATTTTCAATCTTCAATATACAATTTGATCCGGTTTGGAATAGAATTCAATGACCAATCTTGCCGTCGTCCTGGTGCTATCGGCAGCATTTATTCATGCTTCCTGGAATTTTCTGGCTAAAAAGGCCGGCGGCGGGCCGGAATTTGTCTGGTTATTTTCCGTGCTCACCGGGATAATCTATGCACCCATCGCCATCGGCATTGTCATCATTCAAAAGCCGGACATCGGGGGGATCGGGATTGTTTTCATTCTGGTTAGCGCACTCCTTCACCTCTTTTACTTCCTTTTGCTCCAGAAGGGATACAGTCATGGCGATCTGTCACTGGTGTACCCCCTGGCCAGGGGAACCGGTCCATTGCTGTCGACCCTGGCTGCCATCGTCATTTTACATGAACGACCTTCTATTTTGGGGGCCTGCGGCGCCGCATTCGTCATATACAGTGTCTTTCATCTGACCGGTGGATTCAGATTATTCGGAAAGAAGAATCCCCAAGCCGGCTGGGCTGTCCGATACGGCATACTGACCGGCGTGATTATAGCCGGCTACACCGTCTGGGACAAGCAGGCGGTCAGCCGGTTTATGATCCCTCCGGTACTGCTGGACTGGTCATTCAGTTTGTGCCGGACGCTGATCCTTTCTCCCTATGCAATCCGGCGATGGGATGAAGTGAAACATCACTGGGAAATGAACAAACGGTATGCAATAGGAGTGGCTGTTCTCAACCCGCTTTCATATATCTTTATACTAACGGCAATGATCTTCACCCCGGTGAGCTATGTCGCACCTGCAAGAGAAATCAGCATTCTTTTCGGAACACTAATGGGAGCCAAGATATTAGCAGAGGAGGATGCACGGCGCAGAATTATCGGTGCATGTATTATGATTGCCGGGGTCATAGCCTTGAGCTTCGGGTAGGGTAGATTTTAACACCACTTCAAGAGGGTATTTGCGGACCGGTTTTCAGCGAAGCGTTTCTTCGAGGATTTTTCCGGGTTTTGGTGCAGGTAGGGGAGCGGTCTCGGTCGGAGGTTTTACGGCCGGTTGTGATGGAGACGGTTTTTGTTCCTTGGGCTGGGAAGCCGCCGACTCCTTTTTCGGGGCTGGAGGACTGGTTTTGGGTTCCAGCCGTTTCTTAATTTCCGACAATGCTTTGAATTTCATCAACTCCTGAACATGCCCTTCCATTGCCCTTATTCTTGACGAGCTTTGTTTCAATGTTGCGTTTAGGGTGTTCAGGTCTTTGCTTATTCGCTTCTGTTGGTCCTGCAACGCTTTGTCCAGGGTTTTTTGGTCGATTTGCTTTGATTGTTTTGAAGTTATTGTTGAAAGATCCTTCTTTAACGAACTGAATTTATTTAATTCTTTTTGTATCGTGTCAAATTGTTTGAGCCCGTTTTTGACTTTATAGATTGTGCCGGAAAGCTCGGCCAATTCCTGGGTCAGATTTTCATCCAAGGCTTTTATTTCAGACTCCATATTTTTGAGGTGCTGGTAGACCGGTGAAACCTTTTTTTCAATGTTATGAATGGCTGCAGCTACATCGGACTTGTCGCTCTTGGATGCCTTTAACTGGTCGATTGCCTTTCCGGTATCCCTTAAATTGCCCTTCAACGCTGAGGTCGTTTTTTCAAATACCAGATATATTTCATTTAACGGCAACACTTTTTTATTAAAGGAAGCCTCAAGGGACTTAAAACTATTCTGAATTGTTCCGATGGATTCTTCAAGTTTTGCAACCTGGATCGATATGGATGAAAATTTTGAATCTAACTCCTGGGAAAGCTTCTGGGATTCAACCACATCGGTATCTCGGAGATTACCGAATCCTTTTTTTAAGTCTTGATAGCCCCAAAATACAATAAGCCCGAAGAGACAGGGAAGAAGAATGGTTACGACTATCATTCGTTTTCCCAGTCTTTTCAGTCGCTGATCTTCTAAATCTTCTTGAAGATATTGATGCGGGCCTTCGCTATTCATGCGAAAGCGATAGTCCTGTGATTTATCGGTTCTCATCTGTGTCTATTCCCATTCAATTGTGCTCGGTGGTTTGGAGCTGATATCATATACTACCCGATTAACCCCTTTGACTTCGTTGATAATTCGGTTTGAGATTCTACCGAGAAGATCATGCGGCAGTTTTGCCCAGTCTGCAGTCATGGCGTCGGTACTGGTTACTGCCCGAATGGCGGCGATATTCTCGTAAGTACGTTTATCTCCCATGATTCCGACACTTTTAAGGGGTAAAAGAACAGCAAACGATTGCCATAGTTTTCGATAATAACCGCTCTGTTTGATTTCTTGAAGCAGTATGGCATCCGCCTCTCTTAATATTTCGAGTCGCTTTCTGGTAATATCTCCAATGATTCTAACCGCCAGGCCGGGACCCGGAAATGGTTGCCGCCATATCAGATCTTCATGAAGATCGAGTGTCTTACCGAGTTTACGCACTTCATCTTTAAATAGATATTTCAAGGGCTCCACAAGTTTCAGCTTCATTTTCTTCGGAAGTCCGCCCACGTTATGGTGGGATTTAATTACAGACGTGGGACCGCCGAAAGCGGACTGGGATTCGATAACATCCGGATAGAGTGTTCCCTGGGCAAGAAACTCAGCCCCTTCGATCTTCTTGGCTTCGGCTTCAAATACATCCATAAAGACCTTGCCGATTATTTTTCTCTTTTTTTCAGGATCCGTAACACCCGCCAGAGCCTTTAAAAATTTACCGCCTGCATTCACAAATCGGATATCGATATCCAGTTTCTCTGTAAGGGTTAGTTTCAGTTTTTCCCGCTCACCCTTCCGCAGCAGCCCGTTATCGACAAAAATACAGACCAGATTTTTTGAAATCGCTCTATGAAGCAAAAGTGCTGTAACGGACGAATCCACCCCCCCGCTTAATCCCAATACGACTTTTTTATCTTTGACGGTTTCCCGAATCTCGGAAACAGTCTCACTAGCAAAGGACTTCATGGTCCAGGATCGGCGGCATTCACACACATCAAAAAGAAAATTGTGAATCATCCGTTTCCCTTTTGGAGTATGTTGAACCTCAGGATGAAATTGAAGTCCGTATAGACCTTTTTTAGGATTCGCCATGGCTGCAATCTTTGTATTCCTAGTCGAAGCGGTGGATACAAATCCGCGGGGAAGTTTTTCCACTGAATCGCCATGGCTCATCCAGCAAGCGGTCTGTTTTACTACATCTTTGAACATGCCTGAAGCGTTTTTAATGTTGAGTGCCGCGAATCCGTATTCTCTCTTACTGGCGCTTTTAACCTTGCCACCCAAGGTATCGACCATATATTGCATGCCGTAACAGATGCCGAGTATCGGAATTTCGAGATCGAAGATCGCCGTGTCGGCCTTTGGGCTGTTATTTTCATAGATGCTTCCAGGTCCGCCGGAAAGAATAATTCCTTCCGGGTGAAACGCCCGGATTCGATCTAATGTTATGTCCGGGGGTTCAACCTGACAATATACCCGACATTCTCTAACCCGACGAGCGATCAGTTGGTTAAATTGAGATCCAAAATCGATAATGAGTATCATAGCGACCTAACTAAACACCACGGCATTGCCTCCGGATATATTTCATACATCCGAATAAATGGTTATTTAAGTAAAATGCATAAAGCGTGCCGTAGCCTTTCAGAATGCAGTATTGAAATAATTCGATGATTTGCCTAATGATAGTGAATATGTTAAACAGCGGTTCCATGTCAACATTATTTTGAATGATATAAGCTACTTTCTGAAAGTCGAAACTTTTTTGGGTTGTTTTTTTCAGGTTAAAAAATGGGTATTAAATGCAAAGAATCATTATCCAGATATATGAAATCCAGACGCCATCCGAAGCCGAATCAGTGCTCGAATTGGGAGTGGATCATATCGGCTCGGTGCTCACTTCGGAAACCGACTGGAAAAAACCGACGATAAAGGAAACTGTCACACGGTGAATTCAAGATCCGGCAGAAGCAGTCTGATTCCCTTATTTTCAGAACCGAATGCCGTTTATAACGTGCTTGATTATTATAGACCCCATATTGTCCATTTTTGTGAAGCATTGGTAAATGAAACCACGGCAAGCAGGCATTTGGCAGACTTGATACGTCTACAAGAAGATGTAAAAAAAAGGTTTCCGGTGGTGGAAGCGGTTCGAGAAACCGAAAAAATGATACAAGATTAGACAAAGATAGGAAAAAAAACGATGTACGATGCTAGCGATCTCAGAAAAGGCTTAAAAGTAGAAATCGACGGTGATCCGTTTATTGTCGTCCAATTTGAATTTGTAAAACCCGGAAAGGGGCAGGCGCTTTACAAGTGCAAGCTCAAGAATATGGTGTCCGGATCTCAATTTGATCGAACCTACCGATCAGGCGATAAGTTCAACGAAGCGAACCTGGAAGAGCAGGAAATGGAATATCTCTATTTTGACGGGGAAGCCTATTGTTTTATGAACACCTCAACCTATGTACAGGAGTTCTTAACGGATGAGCAGGTGGGCGATGCCAAGAGTTTCTTAAAAGAGAATACAGTCTGCAATGTCTTATTTTTCCGGGAAAGGATCATCGGTCTTTCCTTGCCGAACTTTGTGGAGCTTAAGATTGTCAAAGCAGATCCCTGGGTAAAAGGCGATACAGCCAGCGGAGATACGAAACCGGCGACTCTGGAAACGGATTACGTACTTCAGGTGCCGCCGTTTCTCGAAGAAGGAGAAACCGTACGCATCGATACCCGAACCGGACAGTACGTAGAGCGGGTTAAATCGTAACCATCATATTCCTATCACCTAAACTGATCAGTTCTGGGTTCAGAGTTCTGGGTTCAGAGTTCTGGGTTCAGAGTTCTGGGTTCAAAGGTTATAACCGATTGCCAATAATCATTTTCTTTCT
>CAYSUA010000482.1:0-300 GCA_964433795.1 uncultured Desulfobacteraceae bacterium
AGATGGCCGCAAAGACGCCGATTACAAGGAGGCCGATTCCGATCTGGAGAGGTGTTTTCGCAAGCGAGGCAAAGATCGAGCTCAAACCGATACCGACGAAAAATACAATCATCATTCCTTTTCGGCTCCACTTGTCGGCAAGCCAGCCCGCAGGCAATGCAAATAAGCCGACGGCAACGAAACCGGGTGCGGCATACGGGATGAGTTCCGCATAGCTCATTCCCCATTCCAGAGAGAGAGAGAGTGCCGCTACGGTGGCAAAGACCAGCATAAAAAGGTGGCCATAGAAGTGGCCCGCGC
>CAYSUA010000482.1:310-4977 GCA_964433795.1 uncultured Desulfobacteraceae bacterium
GATTCGATTTGCCATGCCTGCTCCAATTTTCTTTAACCGTGATTACCGGAATGTTGATGGATAGCCAACCCGGCTTCGCTCCCACAAGCTTCAGGGTATTCAGGCGAAGGCGAATAATATGCACATCCCGGGTTGGACAATGTTTCTGTCTACCAGATTCCGAGTAAAATTAAAATCGGTTTATGATTTCAAAAATGGATAACCGTCTGTGTATGTCTGTGTGGGTCTGTGGCTAATTTAAATAGCCGCCTTGAAAGCGGATTTGGATTGACAAAAAATACCACCAAGTGGTATTTCGAATGCCATTCATTGAGCGACAGGATCAACACCTTCAATTCAAATTAGAAATCTCCAATGACTAATTCGCCCATATATTAGATGAGGAGGACAAAGGGTATGCAACGTATAAAATCTATTTTCTCAAACAAGATTATTCTATCAGTTGTTTTTATTTTACTGATTATTACCGTAGCAGTGACATTCGCATATAAGAAAACCAGAGGGAACTCAGGCACCCTGCCCATAAGAGAAATCACCTCAGAGGTAAGCGGAAAAGCCTATAAGGACAACATAGCAGACAATCGTCCTGTGCCTGTATCGGCTCCGAAATCCGGGGGCAGCCTTGCCATCGATGAAAGCACGTCAAAGGCGATCCTGAGTGTGAGCAATATGTCCTGCTCCGGCTGTATCTCTACCATAAAGGGAAGTTTGGTCGGAATTGAGGGAATTAAAGAAACCATCGTAGACATTGCCAACGGGAAAACCGTTGTATACTTCGATAACAAAAAACTGACGGATGTATCCCGCATTGAACAAGCGATATCCGCCAGCGGTTATCCGGCAAAAGTTCAACGAACCTTAGCTGCTGAAGCCATAAAAAAAGAGAAGGATATAGCGGCAGCCAAATCCAAGTATTACATAGCTTCTGTAGGCGGATATGATATTGCACGGGTCGATTTTGAAACCGAACTTGAGATTGCCAAAAAACGGTATACAAAGACCTATGGAGACGCCGTTTTTTCAGATCCGAGAGGAGAAAGCCTTGTGAACAATTTAAAAACCCAGATTGCCGCAAGGTTGGTTGATGAAGGCATCTTCATGCAGGAAATTCAGAAAGCCGGTTTCAAAGTTGACGATCAGACGGTTGAAAATGAGTTTAACGCGTCCCTGCAAGCCGGCAATCAGAAACTCGAGGAACTGAAAAGGATGGTTACGGAAACCGGTTATGAATTCGACTATTTCAAGAAAAAATTCCAGACACAGGTACTCATCAACAAGTATCTGAACAATAAAGTTCTTGCCGATGCATCCAACGATTTTGAAAAGCAGAACGCATTCAATGCATGGTACCAAAATGCTAAAGTCCTGGCTGAAGTCGTCTATTACGACAGCGATTTGAAACAGCTTCTCCAAACCCAAACGTCATCCGGCGGCGGCTGTTGCCCGGTCAAGTGAGTATGATCGGTTTTGACTCTCACAAAGAAATGTGCAAGAACATCCGAACAGCAAATCATACCCACATACCCAGCGATAGAATGGCTGGCGTTCCGAATCCCAAAGTAAAGGTAGAAACGATGATGAAGAAGGTTGTGATACCCGAGCACATTGATGATAGCGGTATAGAAATTCTGCGAAAATGCCCCTTTATCGAGACCGTTTATTTTGACGGCGCAGCATCGGGCGACGAATTACACGAGGCCCTGAAGGACGCCCACTCCGTCATGGTCAGAAGCGCCGAGATATCCGGGGAAACACTCCAAAATTCACCGAACCTCGAGCTGATCGCCAAACACGGTGTGGGATACGAAAAGATCGATGTTGCGGCGGCCTCGGAAAGAAAAATTCCGGTGACCATCACCCCTGGGGCCAATTCCGATGCGGTTGCCGAGTTGACCGTAGGATTTATTCTTTCGCTATCGCGGAAACTCATTATCGCCGATCAGGATCTCAAGACCGGTCGTTTTGAAAAACGGGAAGTCTATACCGCCGTTGAGCTGGAAGAAAAAACCGTCGGCATCATCGGACTGGGTCGCATCGGAACCCGGGTCGCCCGCAGGGTATCCATGGGATTCGGGATGGCTGTTTCCGCTTACGATCCGTTTATCAGTATGGACTATATGAAGAGCTTAAATGTAAAACCGGTTGATGTTATCGACGACCTGTTGCGCACATCCGATTATGTCACGATCCATGCCCCGCTGACTCCCCTCACCCAAAACATGATCGATGAAAGAAAACTTCAATTGATGAAACAAGAGGCCTTCATCATCAACACCGCAAGAAGCGGTATCATTAACGAAAAGGCTCTGTTCAAGGCTCTGACCGAAGGGTGGATTAACGGGGCGGCATTGGATGTGTTCGAAAATGAACCGCCCAGCCCGGACAACACCCCGCTCCTCTCCTTGGACAATGTCATTGCAACTCCCCATCTGGGAAGCGGTTCCAAAGAGGCCACGAGAAATATGGCGATTGGTGCAGCAGAAGAAATTGTGCGGGTGTTGGGGGGAAAAAGGCCCACATATCCTGTTAATCCTGAAATATATAATGATTGATGGAGAAATATGGAAAAGAATAAAGTCATCGTTGTAGAACATATTGATGAAAGCGGAATAAAGGTCCTTGAAGAATCGAATCTCGCCGAGATCATCTATTATGATGGTCTGATATCCCAGGAAACCTACCTGAAAGACCTGAAATCGGCACATGCGCTTTTAGTGCGGATCACCGAACTGAATGGGGAAATGATCCGGTCGGCGGAACACTTAAAAATCATTTCCAAGCATGGTGTCGGATTCGACAATATCGATGTGCCCGCAGCAACCGAAAGGAAGATGCCGGTGACAATCACCCCGGGAGCGAATTCCGATGCGGTTGCCGAGCACACGCTGGCCATGATGTTTTCTCTGGCCAGGAATATCCGGTCCGCCGACACGGACCTCAAGGAGCAGCGGTTCAAGAAAAAGCAGGATTATATCGGGGTTGAATTGGGGGGGAAAACCGTCGGGATTATCGGACTGGGTCGGATCGGAAGCCGGGTTGCTCTGAAATGTTCCCAGGCATTTGCGATGCGTGTTCTCGCATACGACCCGTTCATCAGTCCTGAATATGCCGGCCGCTTTGGCGCTGAATGGGTCGATAATCTGGAAACCATCTTAACAACAGCTGATTTTGTCACCTTCCACTGCCCCCTTTCCCATCTTACCGAACATATGATCGACGCCGATCAATTGAAGATGATGAAAAAAACCGCCTTCATCATCAACACCGCCCGAGGCGGAATCATCAATGAATCGACTCTCTTTGAGGCGTTGAAAGAGAATTGGATAGGCGGCGGCGCCCTGGATGTATTTGTGAAAGAACCGGCACGTCCACATGAAAATCCGATGCTCAGTCTGGATAATGTCCTTGTAACCCCGCATTTAGCGGGCAGTACCAAAGAATCCGGAATAAAAATGGCCACCATGGCTGCAGAAGAAATAGTCCGTGTGTTAAGCGGTGAAAAACCGAAAAATCCCATTAACCCTGAAATCTTTGGTTGAAGGAGAGAAAGTTATGGAAATCAAACTCGGATCCGGTTCATACACTTATGAGGTGGCGGCCGATTGGGCTAAACTGCCGGACGGCTGGACTTTCCATGAAGTGGTGGATGTGGCGGTTGATTCCGCAGACCGGGTGTATGTGTATAATCGAGGCGATCATCCCTTGATGGTGTTTGACCGGGAGGGTAACTTTCTAACGTCATGGGGAGAGGGGCGGTTTAAAAGACCCCACGGCATCACCATCGGCCCGGATGATATGCTCTATCTTGCAGATGACGATGCCCATATCATCCAGAAGTATACAACCGAAGGCGAACTGCTGCTGACCATCGGAACACCCTGTGTCGGCGCACCGTTTCAGAGCGGAGATCCCTTTAACAAACCCACCAAAGTGGCATTGGAGCCGGAAACCGGCAACCTTTATATTGCAGACGGATACGGCAATTCAAGGGTCCACAAATATTCAGCAGACGGCAAACACCTGTTTTCATGGGGTGCGCCCGGCTGTGGTCCGGGAGAATTCAATCTCGTCCACAGTGTCTGTACGGACAAACAGGGGGATGTTTATGTCGCCGATCGGGAGAATCACCGGATCCAGGTCTTCGATTCCGATGGAACTCTTAAAGCCCAGTGGCACAATATGCACCGCCCCTGCGGCTTGTATATCGATGCAGACAATGAGTTGGCCTATATCGGTGAATTGGGCCCCCAGTATCCGTTTAACATAGACTACCCGAACCTCGGGCCGAGAGTATGCATCTACAGCCTGAATGGAGAACTTCTTGCACGGGTCGGTGAACTGAAGTGGGGAGAGGCGCCTGATCAGTTCATTGCACCCCACGGTATCGCATTGGATTCAAGGGGTGATGTTTATGTTGGGGAGGTCTCCTACAGCGCCTATGGCAAAAACCTGGCCCCGCCAAGGGAACTCAGATGCTTTCGTAAGTTAATAAGGATGTCCTAACCCGGACAAGCCGGTTGTAGCGAAGCGTAAATCCCGCTTTATCGGGAAATTGACTAGTGATTATTGATGAATTCGTAAAAAGTCGAATTCATCAAGTATTTAGTGTATTGTGTTTAGTATTTAGAAAAAAATATATCATGTGATATCAACTTATTGGTGTGCTA
>CAYSUA010000483.1:0-4975 GCA_964433795.1 uncultured Desulfobacteraceae bacterium
CGTGTCCGGCCTGCCGCGGCGTAGCCCTGGCGAAGACGGGTCTGTGTGTGTCGAGCGAACAGAGTGAGCCCCGCAGGGCGGGATGCAAGCACGGGCGGCTAATTGAAAAGAACGACGATGGTAATCCGCTTGTTTGCATTTCGAGTCAGTTTATACCAACTGAATTGGAGAAGGGCCTTTAATTAATATTCAGGCCAACACTGTTAAGAATAGAGGTATTTGTTAATGCTCAACATCATCGTTTGCGTCAAAGCCGTCCCGGATCCAAATGAGGCGTGCAACATTCAGATCGATCCTGCCACCAAAACCCTCATGCGGTGCGACGTCCCTCTGGTGGTAAACCCGTTGGATAAAAACGCCATGGAAGCGGCGTTAACGCTTAAAGAACAAATGGATGCTAAGATTACGGTGCTCAGCATGGGACCCCCTGAAGCAGGCAACATCGTAAAAGAGTGCCTGGCATTGGGCGCTGACAAGGGCATTCTGCTGTCGGATCCGGCATTTGCCGGTGCAGATGCCTATGCAACGGCCTACACCCTGGCCAAAAGTGTCGAACACATCGGTTCTTTTGACGTAATTTTTTGCGGAATGGCCAGCAGCGACGGCAGCACCGAGTGGGTGGGGCCGGAAATGGGAACGTTTCTGAACATACCGGTTGTCACCATGGTAAAAGAGATTGTCGAGATCGGCGATGAATGGTGGAAAGTCAAGGCCGGTTTTGAAAACGGATTTCGTCTGATGCGGGTAAAGCTCCCGGCCGTTTTCACGGTAACCAGAGAATTGAACGCACCGAGAGCCCTCAGTTTTTCAGGCATCATCAAGGCCCGGAAGAAAGAAATCACCCAATGGGGAATTGATGAGTTGGGCGTGCCGGAAAAAACCGTCGGGATAAAAGGATCCCCGACGATTGTATCGAAGCTGGACAGTAAAGAAAGCAAAAGAGAAGTGGAAGTCATCAGCGGCACGAGAGAAGAAAAAGCAGAAACCATCGTTCAAAAACTGGCGGATGAAGGAGTCATATAGAGTGGATGCCAATCGACCCGTTTGGGTCATCGCAGAACAGATGGATTGTCGACTTTTAGCGGTTTCACTTCAGCTTATCGGTCAGGCGAGGGTGCTGGCAGACTGTTTGGGGAAATCGGTTGAGACGGTTCTAATGGGAGACAACCTGGACCTTCAGCCTCAGCAGTTGATAGCAGCCGGAGCTGACAGGGTTTATGTGGGAAATGCGCCGGATCTTGCAGACTACCAACCCGAACTCTATACGGAGCTGGTCGTGAATCTCGCTAAAGCGCGGCAACCGCAAATCATGCTCATCGGTTCCACGGCCATGGGAAGAGAATTGGCGCCGTTGGTCGCCGCCCGATTGGAAACCGGTTTAACCGCCCACTGCATCGATTTGGTTCTGGATGAGAATAATATCCTGGAGGCAAGAATCCCTGCCTACGGCGGGCTGCTTTCCATAATCTGCCCGGAAAAGCGCCCGCAAATGGCCACGGTTGCAGCCGGGGTTTTCTCCATGCCCGAACCTGATGAAACCCGGACGGGTGAGATTGTCCGGATGGAGATTCCGGAACACTTACCCGGTCTCATTCAAACGTTGGAAGTCGTTCATGAGGAGGTTGTGGGCGTGCCTCTCGAATCGGCAAATATCATTGTTGCCGGCGGCGCCGGCGCCGGTGATCTGGAGGGATGGCATATCATTGCCGATCTCGCCCAGGCCCTCAATGCCGCTTTGGGATCAACCCGCCCGGCGGTGGATGAAGGCTGGACCGACCTCGAAACCATGATCGGGCAGAGCGGTAAAATGGTGGCCCCGGAACTCTATATCGGTGTAGGGCTTTCAGGAGAACTGCAGCATATGGTGGGTATTCGCGATGCAAAGGTGATGGTGGCCATCAATAATGACCCCAAGTCCCCGGTGTTTGAACAGGTGGATTACGGAATTGTGGATGACTGCCGGGAGTTTGTCCCGTTACTGATTGAAAAGATTAAGGAGTATAAAGAAAAACAGGTGACCTGTTAGCTTGAGGAGAAATAAGAATGGACCACTCGATCCGTAAAGTCGCTGTCATCGGTACCGGTGTTTTAGGAACTCAGATTGCCGCCCTGACGGCAGCCTTTGATTACGAAGTCTTTGCTTACGATACGAACGAACAATCGTTCAAAAAAGGTATAGAAAACATCCGAAACCTTTGCCGGGCCGCCGAAAGAAAGCCGACCGTCACCATTGAGGATTGGGAAAGAGGCATCGACCGGCTTCAATATTGTGATCAGCTTGAAGAAGCTTTAGCAGATGCCGACCTGGTTATCGAGGCGGTTCCTGAAAATCTCGAACTAAAACGAAAGGTGCACAAAGAGATAGACGCCGTAGCGCCTTCCCACGCCATCCTGGCCACCAACAGCTCCTCTCTTCCGGTTTCAAAGATTGAAAGCGCCACCCGGCGTCCGGCTCAGTGTTTGAATCTCCATTTTTACATTCCGGCCATTGGAATGAACATGGTGGACATCATGGGCGGGTCTCAAACCACTGCCGAAGTTATGACAACAGGTAAATCTTTTATTCAATCCATCGGTTGCATCCCACTTGAAGTTCGCAAAGAAATATTGGGGTTTTGTTTCAATCGGGTTTGGAGAGCTGTCAAGCGGGAAACGTTGTATATGTGGGCGGACGGATTTGTGGATTTCAAGGATATCGATCGAGCCTGGAGGATTTTTACCGGCATGCCGCTGGGTCCCTTCGGTCTTATGGACAACGTGGGGCTTGACGTTGTATACGATATCGAGATGGTCTATTATAATGAATCAAAAGATCCTAAGGACCATCCGCCGGAAGCGCTTAAATCCATGATCGAGCGTAATGAGTTAGGGGTGAAAACCGGAAAAGGGTTCTATACCTATCCGGATCCCGAATACATGAAACCCGAGTTTATCAGTAAATAACCATTTGGCATGTTACTTGGAGGTATGAAACATGGATAAAAGAATCATCACAGCAGCCATAACCGGTAGTATTCACACCCCCACCATGACGCCATATTTACCCATCACTCCCAAGCAGATCGCCGATGAGGCGGTTCGGGCCTGTGAGGCCGGCGCTGCCGTAGCTCATATCCACGCAAGAGACCCGGAAACTGGAAAACCGTCTCCCGATTTGGACATGATTGGAGAAATAATAAGCGATGTGAAATCCCGCTGCGACATCGTTTTATGCATTTCCACCGGCGGCGGTCTCGGTATGTCCGCTCAGGATCGCTCAGCTCATGTTCCCCGGTATAAGTCCGAGCTGGCATCCCTGAATTTCGGATCCATGAATTTTGCATTGTTTCCGGTCATTCAAAAATTCAAAGAATTCAAATATGACTGGGAAGAGGAATATCTCACCATGACCGAAGATTTTATCTTTCCCAACACGTTTAAAACCTTGCGTGAGTTTTCCAATATTTTTGCGGAAAACAATACGAAGCCGGAATTTGAAGTCTATGACACCGGCATGATCAACAATGCGGCTTTTATGATCCAACAAGGCCATATTAAGAAACCGGTGTACCTCCAATTTGTCATGGGAATCTTAGGGGGAATCCCTGCCACCATGGAAAATCTGATGTTTCTTCACCGGACGGCCAAGGATAGCATCGGAGATTTTACCTGGTCGGTGTGTGCTGCGGGCCGGCATCAGATGTCCATGTGCACCACGGCCCTTTTGATGGGCGGAAATGCCCGCGTGGGGCTGGAGGACAGTGTTTATCTGGAAAAAGGCAAAATGGCCAAAAGCAATGCCGAGCAGGTGGAAAAGATCATAAGAATTGCTAGAGAGCTCGGGATAGAGCCGGCAACTCCGGACGAAGCCAGGCAGATCCTCGGATTGAAAGGATTGAATGGAGTTAATTTTTAAGGTTCATTTCTGGATAAGATTTTTAAGTGCCGGTTGAATCTCTGGATACTCAAAGTTAAATCCATGCGATAGAAGCTTGTTCGGAACCGCACGCTGGCTGGCCAGCAAAGCAGTGGCCATTTCTCCCATGACCATGCGAATCATCAATGCCGGTGCCGGCATCACAGACGGTCTTCCCAGAATCTTTCCCAGCGCTTTTGCAAGATCCCGATTTCGAACCGGATGAGGCGCACAGAAATTTACAGGACCCTCGATCTCTTTATTCTCCATCACAAACGCCAGAGCAGCCAGCAGGTCATCCATATGAATCCAGGGAAACCACTGTTTTCCGCTGCCAAGGGGCCCTCCGGCAAACAATTTAAAAGCGGGCAGCATTTTCGCCAAAGCCCCGCCGTCATTTCCTAAAACGATTCCAAACCGGAGAATAACCACCCGGGCACCTTTGCCTTCTGCGGCCATGGCTGCTTCCTCCCAGCCGATCGAAACATGAGCGAGAAAATCTTCTCCATTTGCTGCATCTTCGGAAAGGATCTCATCGCCCCCGTCTCCGTAATACCCAACCGCAGATGTACTGCAGAAGATTATTCCTTCTTTTTGTGGCAGCGCCTCAACCAGATTGCGAGTGGTAAGAATTCGGCTGTCATAAATCGCCTGCTTGTATGATTTGGACCACCGCTTGAAGATGGTTTTCCCGGCCAGGTTGATAACGGCATCCGAATTAGCCAATTCTTCCTGCCAGGATCCCGGCTGGGTGGTATCGGCTGAGATGTATTCAAACCGGTCATGGTGAATTTTATCCTGCGCCGGGCGGAGCCCTGTCGTGATCACCCGGTGTCCGTTGTCAAGCAGGAAACGGGTTATATGAGCCCCCACAAATCCGGTTCCGCCGGAAACAAAGATTTTCATTTTTGATATTCCTTAAAAATCATATGTTTGGGTTCATGCAATCAGTGGGTTTTATCATTGGTTTCCATTATTCATGGTAAGAATCGCCACGTGTTCGTCAAGGGTATGTTCGGCCATACCCATGGATCATCCCTCCTGTGGATCTACGTATTTGCGGGACGTCCATTGCTTTAT
>CAYSUA010000484.1:0-4969 GCA_964433795.1 uncultured Desulfobacteraceae bacterium
AGGGTTCAGGGTTCAGGGATAAACGTTCAGAGCTTAAAGCTGAAAGCTCAAAGCGTAAAAGCGAGCCGCAGCTTATCGTGCTGTCAGCCAAGAACGAAGACCGCCTCAGAGAATATGCCAGAAGATTGTCGGAGTTCATCGAAAATCGAAAATCGAAAGTTGAAAACCAAAATTCAAGTGTTGCCGAATTTGCTGAATCCACTTTGAGCTTTGAGCTTTCAGCTTTGAGCTTACCCGATATCGCCTATACCCTTCAGACCGGACGCGAACCCATGGAGGAACGATTGGCTTTTGTTGTTACGAGCCTGGATGAATTAAGGAAGCAATTCACCCGGTTTGTTGCGACCGGCGGTGAGGCTGAGAATAGCTTCAGGGGAAATATCCGGTCGGATAAAAGAAAAACAGAGATCCTGGTTGACGGGGAGGCGGGTAAAGAATTCATCGAGAAGCTCGTGAGGGAGAAACAACACCATAAACTGGCACAGTTGTGGGTGATGGGGGTTGAGTTGAATTGGGACGTATTGCACCCCATTGATTCCTGTCGTCGGATCCCATTACCCGGCTACCCGTTTGCGCAAAACCGATATTGGATACCGGAACGGAAAAAAGGGCACGATCAGGGGAGAAACGTTGGCGGTGCGGTTTTCCCCTTGCATCCGTTTTTGGAGAGGGACAGATCGACACCTCAAGAGCAATGCTTTTCCACGATCTTCACCGGCGATGAATTTTTTCTGGCCGATCATCGGATAGAGGGATGTCCGACACTGCCGGCAGTCGCTTATCTTGAGATGGCCAGGGCCGCCGGGCAATTTGCACTGGAAACAGAAGTCAATGAGATATCGAATGTGAGTTGGGAGCGACCCATCATTTTAAGCGGCAACCCGATGGAGGTATTTATCAGCCTGTTTCCGGAACCGGAAGGGATCGCGTTTGAAATACACAGCAACAACCCTTCCCAAGAAGCGGTGATACATGCCCGGGGACGGGTGAACCGGGCAAGCGAAATCGGGCCGGAAGTTCGATCGGTCGACGTGGCGGAGCTGATTCAAGGGTATACGGTTATCAGAAACCGAGAGGCGTGCTACCGAGCGTTTGAGGATTCGGGCCTCTACTACGGCCCCGCGTTTCAAGCGGTTGAAACCCTATACTGCAAACCGACCGAAGCCGTCGCCCGGCTTGTGATCCCGGATCGGCTCCTCGACCGGTTCCACGACTTTGTTCTTCATCCGACCATCATGGACGGCGCACTTCAGACCGTCAGTGGCCTCACGGGTCAGTTTGCCGGGGGCACGCCTTACCTCCCGTTTGTCATGGGGGATCTGAGATGGTCTGCGCCCCTGACCGAAAAGTGTTTTGTCCGGGTCGATTTGACCGGAACAGCGGGAAAAGATTCGGAGATCAGGACATTTGACATCACCGTTTTAAGCGATACGGGACAGGTGCTGGCAACAATGACCGATTATTCCATAAAGGCGCCGCCGGATGCCTCCGGCCCACGCCCCGGCTCGGATGACGAGGCGCTACGGTTGCTTGGACAACTTGCCGAGGGGAAGATCGCCATCAATGAGATTAAAGAAAAGATTCGCTTGTGATCATGAGTTCAATCATTAATCGACAGGGGTTACGTTTCCTTACCAATATGAAAGATCGGCGATTGGTATATGAAAATGCTTAATCCTGAAAGAGACCGTATATTCGAATGGGTGAAGAATCACCGGATATCGCCGGAAGAGGGCCTGGCGCTCCTTCGGAGATTGTCGAAAGGCGACATCATAGAAAATCCTGAAAAAGAAACCCTTCGATTCTTTCGTCCCATATGGAAGCCGGTCGAAATCGACAAACCGGGTTCGGGCCGGACGATATCAGGAGATATCCTTCTGTTCGACACCTCCTCAAAGACACTGGAATCCATAAGAAAGCGGATGGCGTCATCGGCGGGGATGGTTTTGGTTCAACCGGGCGGTCGTTTTCAACAAAAGAGTCCGACCCATTACGAGATTCGCCCGAATCGGGCCGATGATTTTGACAAACTGTTCAACGCGCTGGCCCGACAGGGCGGATTACCAAACCGGATCGTCCTTCTGTGGGGGCAAGATCCTTTCAGTCACAGCGCCGATGACTGCCGGGCGCAGCTCGAACGGAGCGTCTATGCCGTATTTCACATCTGCCGCACCCTTCTGGGGCATAACGTCAAAGAGCAGATCGATCTCATATTCCTCTACATGGAGTCCGAAAACCGGCACCAGCCCTTGTACGCCGCGCTTAATGGATTCGCACAATCCCTGCGGCTGGAAAATCCGGGATTGATCTTAAAACCGATCGCCCTGACGTCATTTGCCGAGGCAGCCGATGTGATTCTAGCTGAATTGCAGGCCGAAGACCGAAACCCGGTTCGCTATTTAAACGACCGGCGCATGATCATGCACCAGCAGGAATGGGCGCCCGGTTCATCCGCAGTCGATTCGAGGCCTCTAAAAGAAAACGGGGTCTATCTTATCACAGGCGGGGCAGGCGGTCTCGGGCTTATTTTCTCCGATCATCTGATCAAAGACAACCCTAACGTTACCCTGGTGCTGATGGGGCGTTCCGATTTGAGCGCAGAACAGTCCGATCGAATCGATGCCCTGAAGCAGACCGGTGCCGAGATCGTTTATTTCAAGGCGGACGTATCCGTCCGGGACCATGTCCAGCGCGTTATCTGGCAGGTGAAATCGGATTTCAATCAGATCAACGGCGTGATTCACGCCGCCGGGGTCATACGGGATTCCCTGCTGATCAACAAGACCCCTGAAGATCTGGATACCGTGCTGGCCCCCAAGGTTTTCGGAACCCTGTTTCTCGACGAGGCGACAAGAGACAACCCTCTCGATTTTTTCGTGCTCTTTTCTTCCGTGGCTGCCGTGATGGGAAGTGCCGGACAGTGCGACTATGCCTATGCCAACTGCTTCATGGATCGGTTTGCCGCACTGCGGGAACACCTCCGGGTGAAGCGGTTGCGATCCGGAAAGACCATCTCCATCAATTGGCCGCTATGGAAAGAGGGGGGGATGCGGGTCGATGCGGACACCGAAACATGGCTCAAGGACCGAGCAGGTATGGTGCCGCTGACAACGGAAAACGGCATCCGCACATTCCAAATCGGGCTGCGTGAAAACCTGCCGCAGATCATGGCCGTACAGGTCAAAGCCGTGGAGAAGGAAGTTGAAACCCCGAAACCGAAGACGGACGGTTCTTCTGATAAAGCGGAAACAGACCGAATGAAGAATAAGATCGACCTTCATATCAAGGGTCTGTTGTCCATATCCACCAAAGTCCCGGCAGAGGAGATCGATTCCGAACTACCGCTTGAAGATTTCGGCCTCGATTCGGTGATGGTGATGAGTCTCACTCGGGAGCTGGAAAAGGATTTGGGTGAGCTTTCAAAAACCTTGTTTTACGAGTATCAGACCGTTTCTGAACTGGTCGATTATTTCGTTTCCCATCACCGAGAGCAAATCGATTCCCTATTCGGCAGCCCGGCGGGAAAAATCGAAGATCGGCCGCCGACCGGTCCGGACCGGCAAAAACCGGTCCCAAGCCGGCCCCGTATTATTCCGAAGGAAAGCATTCCCATAGCCGATAAAAGGGGCAGCGAAGAAGTCGCCATTATCGGGGTGAGTGGGCGCTATCCCATGGCCGAGGATTTAGGGACGTTTTGGGAAAATCTGAAGTCCGGCCAGGATTGTATTACGGAAATTCCATCCGATCGCTGGGATTATCGACGGTTTTTTAATCCGGATAGAAATCGAGACGGGGCTGTCTATACGAAATGGGGCGGATTTTTGGAAGATGTCGATACGTTCGATCCCCTGCTTTTCAATATTTCTCCAAGGGAAGCGGAATTCATGGATCCCCAGGAGCGGCTTTTCCTGATGACGGCGTGGCATACACTGGAAGACGCCGGATACACGAAATCCAACCTGGCCGATTCCACCGTCGGTGTGTATGTCGGTGTGATGTATGGAGAGTATCAGCTGTACGGGGCGGAACTTGCGGCCCGGGGGATTCCCGTTGCATTGAATTCTTCTCATGGATCCATTGCCAATCGGGTCTCCTACCACTTCAATTTCAACGGCCCCAGCATCGCACTGGATACCATGTGTTCCTCTTCTCTAACGGCCGTCCATCTGGCATGCGAGAGCATCAAACGCGGGGAGTGTGATGCCGCCCTGGCCGGCGGGGTCAACCTTTCCATTCATCCGCAGAAATACCTCCTTCTCAGCCAGGGGAAATTCGCCTCCAGCGACGGACGGTGCCGCAGTTTCGGCCAGGGCGGAGACGGATACGTACCCGGGGAAGGGGTGGGGGCGGTATTGTTAAAACCGTTATCCAGGGCGGTTGCAGACGGAGACACCATCTATGCGGTGATCAGGGCCAGTGCAGTCAATCATGGCGGAAAGACCAACGGGTATACGGTTCCCAACCCCAATGCCCAGGCCAGGCTGATATCCGGGCTTTTGCAATCGATTGATATCGATCCGGAATCGATCAGTTATATCGAAGCCCATGGCACCGGAACCGCATTGGGGGATCCCATTGAAATCACCGGGTTGACAAAAGCCTTCGGCCCGGGCGCCGAAGGGGCTCAGTATTGTTCCGTGGGGTCCGTGAAATCGAATATCGGTCATCTGGAATCGGCCGCCGGAATCGCCGGGCTGACCAAAGTGCTGCTTCAGATGAAATACGGTCAGCTGGTGCCGTCTATTCATGCCGATCCCCCGAACAGCCATATTCGGCTTGAAAACACCCCTTTTTATGTGCAGCAGAAACTTTCGGAATGGAAGCCGACGAAAATCGAGGCCAAAGGGGGGGAGATGGCCTACACTAGAAGGGCCGGTGTCAGTTCATTTGGGGCGGGCGGCGCCAATGCCCATGTGGTGCTGGAGGAGTATGAGGAAAAAGAGTTCAGGGTTCAGGGTTCAGGGTTCAG
>CAYSUA010000485.1:0-4962 GCA_964433795.1 uncultured Desulfobacteraceae bacterium
GATCCTTGCCAGGTCAATGGATTTGAATCCGATATCGGTCACCAGCTTTTGAGTTAGAGCCGGGGTTTTTAAATCGAGTCCCTTTTCCTCAGCCACCTTGGCAATCACATCAAATACGGTCTGCTCAATGTTTTCCATTTTCCACTCCTCATCGCGTTACATTCAGGTCCAGGTCAGCAGGTCAGTCCTCCGTCCACCACAATGGTCTGGCCGGTGATAAAACCGGCTTCGGCTGAGATTAAAAAACGAATGATTCCCACCAGATCGTCAATGGTTCCCAATCGTCCCAGGGGCGTTCGGTGAACGATTCGGGATTGCTGCGCTTCGGTTAACGCCTCCGACATCTCGCTTTGAAAGTATCCCGGGGCCACCGAATTGACTCGAATTCCAAGGGGTCCCAGCTCACGTGCCAGGCTCCGTGTCAACCCGTCCAATGCAGCCTTTGTGGCGCTGTAAACCGCCACACCGGAATGACCGCGAAGGGCATTCACCGATGAGATGTTCACGATACACCCGCTAGATTGTTGCATCATGCTTTTTAGACAGGCACGACTCAGATGAATGGCGGCTTCCAGGTTTACGGACAGGATCCGGCGAATGTCATCCTCGGACATCAGCGTGATGATACCGTCCGTGCCGATTCCGGCATTGTTGACCAATACATCGATTCTTGCATACCGGTCCATGACCTTTCTTGCGAAGTGTTTAATTCCGTCCGTACTCGATCCGTCCACCGATTCCCAGAAAAAAGAATCCGGATAATGTTGAAAACAGGTTTCAACGAAGGAAGAAGACGCACGGCTGAAAGTCGCCACACGGTTTCCGTCTTTCAACATCGCCTCAACCAATCCCCGACCAAGCCCTCGGCTGCCTCCGCTGATGAGAATAACCTTTTCGGGATGCTTACCCATGGGTTATGACCTTCTGGTCTTTTTAAATCGTTCTCCGTAAAGTTTTCGGGAAGATATTTCCACCAATGCCGGAATCATGAAGGGCTGAAGCCGCTGCTCACAAAAATCGCGTACTCTCCGCTCCAGATGGTCCGCATCTTCCGGTTCTTCCAATTCAACGGTGGCCACCACCACACTGCCGGTAACCGGATTTGAATGGCCCTGTACGGTAACGTCTTTGATGTTGTTCATTTTGAGGATCACGTTCTCGATTTCAGCGGGAAAAACCTTTCCCCCGGCCACATTGATGATTTCCGATTCACGCCCCAAAATGCGGAAATACCCGTCCTCCATCGGTTCCACCACATCGCCGGTGTTGTACCAACCGTCTTCGTCGATGGGTGCGGAAGCGTTGAGATATCCCAGCATCACCGTATCGGAACGAACATGTAATACGCCGTGCACGATCTTTATGTCACAATCCTCACACCCCATTTTCATTCCCAGAGATTCGGACGCCTTGGATTTGGTGGATAGAATTCCGGTTTCCGTAAGACCGTAGGTTTGTTTGAATCTTACTTGCGGAAATAGTCGGGTGACGGACTCCAATGTTGCCGGATGCATGGGCTCTGTTCCGTAAGTAATCAATTGCAGAGAACTCAGATCGTACTGTTTATGCATTTCAGAGATAGCGAGCATCTTGATAAATGTGGGAGTTGTGGGAAGGAGATTGACTCTATATTGCTCGATGGTTTGACAGATTTCTTCCACGGTTCGGTCTGATCCGGCTATCGTTATCAGCGTACCCCCATTGAACAACGAATAGAGCAGTGTATTGATGCCGCCGATGTGATCGAAGAGAAGAAATGCGAGTGTTTTAAATGGATGCTTTTTTTTCTGAAACTTGGCCAGAAGCTTCTGAAGGTTATGAAGCGCTGCCTTCATCTCCCCGGTTGAGCCTGAAGAAAAGATAATCAGTCCCGGATCACCGGTTTTTCGTAATTCCTGCAAAAGGGGATGATTATCGGTGTTATGGAGAAGTTTAAAACGGTAATCATCCGAATCGTCAAATTCAAATAGAGACTTGACGCACGCGGTCTTAAGGCATTTCTCCTTTTTTGAAGCCGTTGAAGGCGTGAGGGGGACAATGATATTCCCGTTTTTCATCAGCGCGAGCATGAGCATCGTAACTTTGGGTGAAAAGTCGCCAAAAATTGCCACGCAGTCTCCCGCCGCTACCCCCATTTCTTTCAATACCACCGTCCACTTTGAAATACCGCTTAAGAGTCGTTGATAACTATAGTCTCGGTTTTTCCAAATGACGGCGCTTCGATCGCCGAATTCTCTTAATCTGTCATATAAGAAGGTATTTTTCATGGTTCCCCTGGGTATTGGCTCAAGCCTCGATAAATTTTCCAAACTCCATTTTCAGAACCCGGTCGGCATGGTGGAAGTACCGGTCATCATGGCTGATGGCGATAACCGTTTTTCCTTTCGCCTTGAGATCTTTTAACAAGACCTCGTAAAAATAGTCCTTATAGGCCGGATCCTGATCGGCCGCCCATTCGTCAAACGCATAGATAGGACGATCTTCCATTAGTGCGACCACCATGGCGATTCTTTTTCTCTGGCCGGTGGACAAATGGATGGTGGTAAATTGTTTGTCAACGACTTCGGTTTTCTGATGAATATCCATGACAGCCAATAGCTCGTTGACTTTGTCTTCATTCACGTCGTCAAAACCGTATAGGCGTTCAAACAGATGAAAATCGGAGAAGATGGGGGAGATCATCTCCCGATAAGGCGGGTATTGGGGCTGAGTCAGCAATCTTCCATCCAGGATGATCTTTCCGGAATCGGGGTAGTACAAACCGGTGAGAAGCTTCAGCAGGGTGGTTTTTCCGCTTCCGTTCCCACCGACGATGAAGAGGACCTCCCCGGATCGAATCGAAAAATTGAGGGGCCCGAGAGTGAAAATCGATGTTTTCTCGGCATCCCGGTATTGAAACACCACTTCCTCATAACGAATCTCTTTGAATGTGGTGATTTCTCTTTTGGACACCCTTTCTTCCCCCTTGCCGGCGGCATCCAGTTCTTCTTCCAGATTATAAAGGGTCCCGATGGACGAATTCACTCTAAAGAGGTGGGGTATGGCGGACACGATCATAAAAATCGGCCCCATGATGAAGAGGATGGCGGCAGTAATCCGTATGATGAGTTCACTGTATGCCTCCCCGAGCCGGGGCATGAGAAACCCTACAGCGGCCAGCAACAGATAAAAACTGATTTGGGTAAACAGGGTTTTCGTGACAAAACTAACCTGCGTGTTGATATTGATCTGTTCCGATTCGGAAATTACCTTGACAAGAAAATCCAGGTGCTCTTTATTTCTCGCTCGATTCATTTTCAGTTCTTTAAAACCGTTCAGCGTATCATTGAGCATGTCGCAGAATTTGCCTTCTAAGATCATGGCTTTCTGATAATCTTCGGAGAATATCTTTTCGTGGTAGAAATACATGGCGGCGATGACAATAATCGCGATCCCGGTGAGGATGAAGGCGAGTTTGGATAGAATGCCGATATAGATGAGACAGAAGAATACCATCACACAGGATTGAACGCCGCTGATGAGCAGAAGGGCTAGAAGAGAAATGAGATTGGTATTCTGGGTAATCTGGGTATAGAGATCGGCGATTCCCATATTTTCAAGATAAATCAGCTCACAGGCTCTGATTTTTTCAGCAATTCGACCCCGAATTTTTCGGATCATGTTTTCGGTAACCGTCGATGCCTGTACCAGTGTATACCGCTTGCCGATCATGGCGATGCAAAAGGCAGCCCCGTACATCATCAGGTAGCGAAAGTTTAGCGGATCGCTGCTTGCCGTGTTGGCCACGGCAATGATAATGCCCAGAACGAACGCCTCTGCGATGGCCGACGCCATTGCCATAAAGACTAGAGAGGTAACGTGTATCTCGGATTCGGCCTTGAAAAACTTGATCAGATTCATTTTATCCTCTCAACCTGTCCGCACACCGAACTCTCGCGAACCTTTTAATAACGTGCTGCAAATGGATCCCATCACGGAGGCTGTTCAAATTACCAGTGACCGGCTTTTTATGGATCGGTTGTCATCCCATGCTATCTTCTTGCGGTTTCTAAATGTTCGGGTTCAAATTCTAGAATATTGCGGGAGTCTTCTTTATTCTTCTCCCGGGAGGGAATCATGGAAAACGTCACGGCAAAAGAGATCCGGTTCCGTCCCTTGCGACTTTCACATTTCGAGTAGAACTCATTAAACAGGTCTTCAACTTTCCGCTTGAACTTGATGAGTTCCTCCAATGGCGCCCGAGCCGAGTAACTGCCGGTGAGAAAGGGTATGGAAAATGGACCGGATTTCAACAGGTTTAATCCTTCGCGATTCCGTTCGTTGATCCATGACACCATGTAGGACAAATAGTAATCGAGATCATCTTCAGACACGTCCGGCCAGTTCTCAACGGCAATGGTGTACAATTTTTCCGTAATCCCTTTGGGTCCGGGTCGGGTACTATGTAGCTTAATAATCCCAACTTCGAGTAATAACTTCACATGATAATGAACTGCCGCATTGGACATGGACAGCAGGGTTCCGAGTTCCTGCTGCGTTCGGGGCTCACCATCTCTGAGAATATCCACGATTCTATTCCGAACAGGGTGGCGAAAGACTTTTTTACTCTTCTTCTCTTTCAGTTTCATTTCATCATCCGTTTCTGCTGTTTCTGCTTTTTTCAACTCAGCCATGGACAAAGATATGTATGGCATAGTCCCTCACTTTCATGAATGAATTGGAATCGAAATAAACTAGGCGTTCGAGTTCGAGCAACAAGAATGATCAATTTTTTTATAGATTAATAATTAATCGTTAATAAACAATTAAATATTAATCGTCAAGTTTTTTTATAATATTTTCTGAATAGAGTTTAGGTATATTAATTCAATAGGTTATGAGGATAGAGAGAGGGGCCGGTCGTGAAAGACCGGCCCTGGAGGGATTCACTTTTTCATTATTATCTATTTTCTTTTTATTTCA
>CAYSUA010000486.1:0-4927 GCA_964433795.1 uncultured Desulfobacteraceae bacterium
AATCAAAGATCGGCTGGATATGTCTACGGACCTGCCCGTCCGCCATAGAGAATCTCTCCGGGAAGTCGAGATAAAAAAAACAGAATGGTTTAAAAGCGGGCTGATCACCTACGGCACCTGCGCCGATGCAGGGCAGATCGTTCGAATCAAATTAAAGTACGCCGAATCCTCTAAAAAATTCTATAAAACCCTCCTGAAACGATTTAAAAAGCGTTTTGGAGAACCGAGTGAATGGCGAGGCGATCCTTTTCATATATTCCTCGACTGGAAATGGTCGCTCACAGATAAAGACGGCAATCGAATCAGTCTCCATTTACAGCACAACACCAGAGATGCCGAAGAAAAAATCGGTAATGCCGTGAAACTCGCGTCAAGAACCGCCCTTGAAGCGGAATGGAAATGCCATGAGAAAAAGACGACATCCAAATCAACCCGTAAAATAAAAAAACAAAAGAGCCCGATCGATTGGGAATTTATAATACCACGATGATATGGTCAGTGGGGAATATACGTGTCGATTCGATGGAAGGAGACGGCCTGGAACGGAATTCGATTCCACACCCCTGCCGATTGGGATATAGCCAAGATCGGAAAGCAGTATCTTCTATTCGAAGATGAAGACCGCCCGGTACTGGAAATCAAATGGAACACCATCAAGGGCACCTTCTCCCATAAAAAACACCTGCGCCGCCTTACCGCCCTCCATGGTAAAAAAGACGCCCATCTTCTTGAACAATGGAAAATCCCGGATCATTGGGCTCAGGCATTAAAAAGATACGAAATTTCGGGCTTTTCCTGGGAAAGTACAAACCTAAACGGAAAAGGGACGATTCTGTACTGTCCCGAGTGCGGAAATGCAACGTTCATTCAATTTTATCATAAAGATAGTAAAATCGATGTCGGCCTGACCACCCATATTCTGAAATCCTTCAGGGATCATGATTCAAGAGAACAGACCAAATGGTCCATCTATGATATCCGGGTCCAAGTCCCCAAGGAGTTTGAACTGGATCGGTACCGGTTCGAACCTGGCAATTTCCTTCTTGTTTTCATATCCGATGGGCGGAAGATCTCCCTGCACCGGTGGAGTCCTGCTCATATTCTGCTATCCAACAGCGATCTCTCGGCATTTGCTGCTTCACGGTTTCCCGCACTTTCAGGCGTCCCTCTCGATCGGACATCAGGTCCGGATACAGTGGAATGGGAAAACGAGGCAGAAGACACGGCATGGTCTCGATGGCGCAACCGTATCCGGAAGAAACCGTCCTACCGATGGATCCGTATCTGGCACGAAAAGAAAAAGAATCGCATTTTAGCGATTCAAGCCGAGGATCGAAAACCGACCAGTCGAACACTGCTCCAGAATATTCTCGATGGTTATGAAAGCCTCTAAAAAGAAACCGCAAATATCCCGCACGGAAGCCCTAGGCAGCGTGCCTATAAAAAATACGGAAGTCGAGGAAGTGTTTCTGGATTCGGAAGACATCATGCTCATCTATCCGGTGCTAGTAAAGCCCTGGGCAGCCGCTTTGCTCCGGAAACTCGGAAAGCCCCCCGAGCAGATCGGGCGGAAGAAACTCCAGTTAGATGCACTGGGAACATCGGTTTGGAAATTGTTGGACGGAGAGCGTACTGTCAAACACATCATTCAAATATTCACCCAGCAACAACAGGTGCATCGAAAAGAAGCCGAGGTGGCGGTTACCCATTTCCTTCGGGAACTCGGAAAAAGGGGCTTAATCGGTATGAAATAGGGGAATAATCGGACACCTTATCCCATTCCCTTCATGATTGACTTAATGCTTCATCCATGGTCGAAACGATGGGAAGAAACGTGTCGAATCCGGATATCTCAAAAACTTCCTTCACGTAATCTTTCATGGAACAGAGCACAAAGCGCCCGTCCGATCGCTTGAGATTCTTTGTTGCCTTTAGAATAACCCGCAATCCGGCACTGGAAATATAATCGAGTTCTTCAAAATTGACGATCATGCTGGTTGACCCGTCTTCAATGGCGTCGAATATCTTTTTTTCAAAGTCGGGTGATGTTTTCGAATCGAGACGTCCTTTAAGCTTGAAAATTAAAATTTCATCCTGTTTGGTTTCAATAATTTCCATATTTCCTCCCTCAGCTCCGGTTTCCTTCCGTCACTCGAATATATTTTAAAACAACTCTGTGATAAATATTTTTTCTGCCGCTATCTTTTGTGCCTTTGTGGCAATTATTTCAAGATTGTCCCGGTTAAGGGTTATAAATCAGATATATTCTTTTTTAAGATCAAAACGTTTTTCTCTCCGCATCGCTGGTACAGGACATCGTCCATCAGTTTCTTGATGAGATGGATTCCCAGCCCTCCGATCTTTCGCTCTTCAAGAGTACACTCAAAGTCAGGGTCCGACACATCCTCCGGATTAAACGGAATCCCGTCATCTTCAATCTGAATCGTCAGATTGCCGTTTTCATGGGTGATGGTAAATTGAATCTCATGTTCAGAATCGTCTGAATAACCGTAAGAGACAATATTGGTAAAAAGCTCTTCCAATACCAGATTTATCTTGCAGTTCGACTTCTCGGTGAGCCCCAGTTGCCCTGAAAACCCATGTATTTTCTCTTCCAGGGTGTCCAACTCCGAAAGTCTGTTTTTGAGTTCAAATGACAGCTTGTTTTCAGCCATTACCGGACCTTTGAGCGACCGCCCTCCTGCTTAAATCCGAGTAAACTCGGGATATACCAGTATCCTTAATATACAGATTCTAGATACACGAAGCAAACTGAAAATATAACGATTAACCCCGCTATATGATGCTCACCCCGATTTTTTTACGGCACTCCTCGCAGCTGGTATCAAAACCCGCAAGGAAGCGCCCTTCCCACTGAAGAATCCGATCGGCCAGGGTTTTAAAAATTCTCGGCACCTGATCCTGAAACTGTTCCATGGCCCGGGAGAATTTTTCCCGGGTCAATATCAGACAGGTGGTTTCGGTAACAGCCTGAAGCGAGAACAGTCGCCTCATCTGCCCGACCAACGACAAACCCCCGAGAAAGGCTCCTTCGTCAAAGTCGCGAACAGCATATTCCTGATCTTCGTTTCCGAAATAGAGCCTTGTTTTTCCGGATATAACAATAAAGGCCTGGCCGTCGTCATCACCGGCGGAGAAAAGATATTCCCCTTCTTTAAAGACCTCCCGTTTGCACAGATAGGCGAATACCTTGAGTGCTTCCAGCGGAAAGCCGGTAAAAAAATAGGTTTCCCGCAAGAGATTCAGATTTTCCTGAAACTCGCAAGAGAGGCCGGTATCAGTTTTTCCCTCCGACAAATTCATAAAGCAACCCTTTCTTATTCATCAAGTCATCATAGGTTCCCATCTCTACGATTTTACCTGTCTTCATTACCGCTATTTTGTCATAGTTCTTAACGATATCCAGTCGATGGACCACAGCGATGAGGGTGCTGTTCCCCTTCCACTGTGAATCGAGCAGGTTTTGAATTCTTGCCTGTGATTTGTTGTCCAATGCTGAAGTCGCCTCATCCATGATGAGAATCTTCGGTTTTTTAAGAAACGCCCTTGCAATGGCCATTTTCTGTCGCTGCCCGCCGGAGAGTTTATCACCCTTGCTCCCCACCTGGAACTGCATTCCGATTTCAACAATGGTTTCCAGCAGGTCTTCTTCGATCAAGAGCTGCACAATACTCTGGTTGATCTTATCCTGAATCTTGACACTGTCGGTCTTCGTCTTGCCAAAGAAAATATTATTCAGAATCGGTTGGGAATGTATATATTCGGCCGTATGATAAAAGGTATAGGCCTCCGGATCGTCTTTCAGTATGCGATCTCTGAACAGTGCCCGGCCTTCGAGGATAAGCCGTTCCAACATGCCGGGAAGCCCCACCATTTTATGCCGGCCCGGAGTGAAGCGGAGCGCCAATGTCAGGAGCATCTCCCGGTTTTCTTTGGAAAGCTGGTGTAATCTCTGTTTCTTGAGAAGTTCCACCAACCTTTTATAATCATCCAACTCATGTGCAGCGATGGGGCTTTGTTCGAAAAACATCTCATCGGGAGGAAGATTTCCTAGAATATCCACTGTCAATTTGGACAACTCAACCCCAACACTGAGAAGCGGCCGGGTTAAATCCGCCGTACCCAGAAATTCCAGAAAATATTCATTTTGGGTTAAATTTTTCTCTTGAAAAGACTCCCGGTTCGGTGTTCCGAAGGTTAAATTCTCCGCCACGCTTGAAAAATAAAGATATTGATCTTGATCAAAAAATTCCACATAGTCTTTTAATTCTTCTCCGAATTCTTCCTGAAAATTCTCACGAATCCGGATAATGGCCGACACCAGGTCCTTGTGCTCATCATGCAACAGCAGCGTGTTGAGTCCGAACCGTAAAACATCAAGAAAAATTCCGGTCTGCTGAGCCACGGCGATGATATCATCGAGTGAGGGTAATGCCTCATCTTTCCGCTCATCATTTCCCCCGATTTCGGCCTCGCATGAATAGAAGAGGTTTGCCTCAATGGTTCCGTCAAAAATAAACGGGGTCTGAGAAACGAAGCCGATATTATGCACCATGTCTGTTTTTGATAAATCGGAGACTTCTTTGTCCCCGATCAACACATGTCCACCGGTATATTTATAGAGCTGCCCGATGCAGAGGGCCAATGTACTCTTTCCGCTCCCTGAAAAACCGACCAGTGCCAGATGTTCTCCGGACTTCAATTGGAGATTCACATCATTAAGGAGTCGAATGCCGCCTTCGGTGACAAATGACAAATCCTTGGCTTCGATGCTTCCATCCAATTCATAGGGGTCGCGTCCTTCAGGCTTGATGGCATGTTCGGGTTCCACATCGAAGTACTCCATGGTTCGCTTGTAAGTAATTGAAGCATCCTGATATACCTGATAAAATTGGATCAACTCCTT
>CAYSUA010000487.1:0-4918 GCA_964433795.1 uncultured Desulfobacteraceae bacterium
GAGGGTTCGGGTCTAAAAGATGTTCAGAGACCATCTCAACCGCTTGGGTATCGTCGAAAGTGCAAAGTGTGCGAAGGGCTCTTCCCCGTACATCAATCGACACATCTGATTTTGCGATGTTCGCCACAGTTTTGTAAACTTTAGGGTTGGGGAACCGTTCAATCCTTTCCAATACATCTTTCCGGACCAAAGGAGACGGATGTTGTAATAATTTATGATAACCTTTTTTCATCCGTTCAACGCTATTTTTTTCCAAAAGATCGAGTGAAAAAATCACTTCTCCCGGACTTGACGAATCCAGCGATCGTTTCAAAACAGCTAGGCTAGATGCATCGTTTAGTGACAGGTTCGTATTTTCACCGCTCAAGATTCGTTTGGCGATGGCTTGACTCAATGCGACGGGATATTCGCGAGATACCCAAATGGATCCGATGATCCATGCGAGCATTAATATGGAGAGCAAATAAGAAAAATGAACTAGTGTGAACGTTGGAACTTGTCCTATAAAGAGTAATATTCCACCGGCCACACCGCTGACCAACGGCTGGTATATACCCTCCAATTGGGTTTGAAATGAGATCCGTTCGTCCGTCTTTAATGGTTGATAAAGAACTCTAAACGTGGGGTCAAATATGGATAGTCGTCCTGCACGATCCATTAGCTTGGTGGCCACGATGAGATAAAAGAAAGGATTTCCGATACCGATAAATTTTCCGGCTATGGCAGTTGCTAGAATACCGATGGTCAGGAATGCGGGAAGAATGACCAATCCGGCTTTTAATCCGTATCGGGTCAGAAGACGTCCCGAGACAATGGATTTTAACAGGAGCTCCACCAGCTTGACAGTGCCGTAGAAAACACCGAAGAATGCCGCCAGTCGGTCTGCATCAGGATAATGGGTGTAAGCTTGGTCTAGGAAAAAATAGTGGAGAAAATAGAGACCGAAAGTCGACAGGATCATGACATTAAATATTAATCGTAGATACCTGCTTTTGAGCGACCGGGTAACTTGAACGTCAACCGGCCTGCCTGCCACGTTTTTTTCCTGTGGTGAGGCGATTTGAGATAAAAATTGGCGATTGATATGAATGAGCAACAATAGACTGGATAGAAGCCCACCAGCCGAGAGAAGCAGTAAATTAATGGTTCCGATATAGTTCACGATGAGGGGAATAGTAAAAAAGGCCAACAGGCTGGCGACCACTTCACCTGCCCCGATCAGCCCATAAAGACGTTTCGCCTGGCGCAGGTGCAATAATCGTCCTGCCAACCCCCAAAATTCAATATTAATTAATGAAACAAACGGAGTGATTAGTATATAAAGTCCTAGCGATAGCCAGCTTGCATGACTCCAAACCAAACCGATCCAAAACGCAAGGACTGCGCCCAAGAGAAAAGAAAGATTAACGATCAATGTGTTCGAAAAGGAAAGTATTCGGCCCATTCTGGAATAGATCATTCCGATAACGGCACCGGCAACGGCTGCCATCATATATCCGTGGGGTATGAGATCGGTTCCGAATTCTGCAAGAAAAAGGGCGTTTGCCGGTGTGAAGAAAAACGCCATGCTGATACCCACAAAACAGGAATGGATTAACAGCCACCCTGTGGCAGGTCTCTCTTCCGGGCGAATGTCAAAGAATGATAACAAAAGATTGAAAGGCTGGTGTAGTAAATCTTTCAGCAAACTTGACATCCTCTAACGAATCTTAACCTCAAACCTGTAATGAATATTTATGATTTATATTGAAAAGAATATGAAAACAGAAACGGTCGACAATGAAACACCCCCGGTGAGAAGGCTCTGATGGGAGATCGCCGTAACACTTAACAATGGCGAATTAATCGCTTATGGCCTTTTAACCATAAGTTGCAGAATGTTTCTGCCGGGTTCTCTTCGGTAATCGACGCTATCCACCAGTTCTTTGATCAGAAGAATTCCTAATCCCCCAATTTGGCGATCACCGATATCCGCTTCCACATCCGGTGTTTCAATGGAGTCGAAATCGAAGGGTTCGCCTTCATCTATGATCTCGATGACGAATTGACGGTCATGTTCTTTGCGGCATGCCACGATTGCTTCGCCGGTTTTTTCCGGGTATGCATTGTTGAATATATTAACCAGCGCTTCTTCAACCGCAATTTTTATTTCATTAAGTCTTTCCTCACCGAAACCAGCGGTTTCGGCTGCTTCGGCTATAAATTGGATGAATTCGGATAGATTCTTTTGTGAGGCTTGTCGTATGATATGTGCCGGGAGGTCCATGAATCTAAAGTTGCGCTAAAGCGGTCTCTTCCGTGTCGAATATTTTAAATGCAGAATAGAATCCAGAGATTTTGAAAACTTTCTCTACTGAACCCGTAAGCCCGACAAACAGTAGCTCTCCGTGCAAAGCCTTAAGGTTCTTTGCTGCCGCCAGCACGACCCGAAGACCCGCGCTACTGATGTAATCGAGCCCTTCAAGGTTAACGATAATTTTGTTTTCATCCTGAGCGATTTGATTCGTAAAGCATTCCTCAAGACTGGGAGCCGTGTCGGCATCCACTTTGCCTTTAATCCGAACCACAACCGCATTTCCCTTTTTCTCAGTATCAATATCCATAATCTCTCCATCGGTTATATCTAAACGACATCAATATGTTGTAAACTTGCCTTTCGTTCCGCTTTAATATAAAGAACTCTAAGGGTAAGTGAATTCGATCTATCTCCATTAATCTTAAGCACTTTGGGCCGGTTCAGTATTGTTCTCCACTATATTACTTTATTTTGATTAAATTGCAATAGAGCAAGAAAGTTTTGTATTTTTTGATCCACAACACGCGGGGAGTAAGAATGCAATCATCCACCATCCATCCTGCCGAGGACAAGAAACCGTCTGCTGATTTTTCAGCCATAAAAGATAAGTTCAACACGATTCAAAAGATATTTAAAGCGTCTGCTTCATTCGAAGAAGCCATGATCGAATCGGAAAAGGCAGTGCTTTCGCTCTTTGATGCCGAATCTCTTAGAGTTTACCGGGCTCAAAAACAGAAGCTGGTCACATGGGTAAAACGGCGCAATGATACCAAAGAGATCCAATTTCCCTTTTCCAACTCTTCCTTGAGCGGGTTTTCGGCATTGAGCCATAAAGTGCTTCGAGTCAATGACGTCAAAAATCATAGGGTTTTGGCCGCTTATCATCCCGGGTTAAAATTTAACATAAGATACGATGTTCTTTCCGGTGTGCGAACCCGCTCTGTTGTTTCCGCTCCCCTAGATCATGAAGACACACTGGTGGGGGTACTTCAAATTATTAATTGCAGAGACAAGGACGGGTTTGGGGAACAGCACGAACGCATTGCAAAATCAGTTGCTCAAATCGTTGCCAAAAAACTGTCGGAAAAATTGAAAACGACAACCGGTCCCTTTGAAGATCTGGTTCACCGAGGCCTCCTGAACAGAGAGCAGCTGGCGGAATTACAGGATAGAGCAAAAGCCGAAAGAACTTTTGTGAGTTATCTCATGAGAGCCGAACTGGGAATCCTTTCAATCGATATCGGAGCTTCACTGGAAAAGTATTATCAGGTTCCTTTTCACAAGTATGATTCGGTTATCCGTATACCGGAGGATCTGATTAAGGGGATAAGCAAGTACTACCTGAAGGAAAATCTCTGGGTGCCCATTGATGGCAGTAAGGACCGAACGGTCGTTGTCATGGACAATCCGAAAGATCTCAGGAGGATTCAGGATATTCAGAATGTCCTTCGAGCCCATAGCTATGAGTTCATGGTGGGGTTGCCTGAAGATATTCTTAACTATTTGGGTATGGGGCCTCCGCTTCCCGATACGGACACGTTAGCAGATGCAATGGCTCAACGATTGAACGAGTTGGAAAGTCAAACCAAAGATGGGGATGCAGCACCTGCAGAGCAGATAGAGGAGACGTACTCTATCGATGTGGATAGCGATTCCGCAGCAGTTTTGTATGTGAATAATCTCATTCTTCAGGCCCAGCGGATGAATGCCTCGGATATTCATATCGAACCCTATAAACCCGGACGTCCGGCAGTGGTTCGGGTGCGGGTAGACGGTATTTGCCGAAAGATTGCTGAAATTCCAAGCAAAAGTGTCCAAGCGGTCATTTCCAGAATAAAAATCATATCGGATCTCGATATTTCAGATCGGCGACTGCCCCAGGACGGCAAGGCAAGGGTAAACCTGAAAGGGAGACCGCTGGAATTGCGCATTGCAACCGTACCCACGCTTTATGGCGAAAGTGTGGTGATCAGATTATTGGCCATGGGCGGCGGTTTGCCCCTGGGCAAGCTTAACCTCTCTGCCAGAAACGAGAGCGAAATCAAACGCCTTTGTGCCCGACCTCATGGAATTTTTCTGGTGGTCGGCCCAACCGGTTCCGGTAAAACCACCACATTGCACGCTATATTGGGCCATATCAACAAACCCGAGCGCAAAATATGGACCGCGGAAGATCCTGTGGAAATTACCCAAGCCGGCCTACAGCAGGTGCAGGTGAGTCGCAAGATCGGATTGGATTTTGCTAGAGTCATGAGAGCATTTCTCCGTGCAGATCCGGATGTGATACTTATTGGAGAGATGCGGGATTACGAAACGGCGAATATCGGAATTGAATCGTCTCTGACCGGACATCTTGTATTTTCAACATTGCATACCAATTCGGCGCCTGAAACCATTACCCGACTCATCGAATTGGGGATCGATCCTTTGGATTTTTCTGATGCCCTTTTGGGTATTCTGGCCCAACGACTGGTGCGGACCTTATGCCCGGATTGCAAGGAACCGTACCACGCATCAAAAAAGGAGTCTCAAAGAATCGTAGAAGCATACGGTGCCGAACACATGGATGAGTTGACCGTGGATCCTAATCAGATCATGCTTCATACCGCCAAAGGGTGCGAA
>CAYSUA010000488.1:0-4913 GCA_964433795.1 uncultured Desulfobacteraceae bacterium
TAAAATATTTCTGATCTATTGCAGTATAGATTCGTTTGTGGACTTTTTTTCGCCGCAAAATTTTCTTTTTGTTTGCACTGGGATTTAGAAAGTCATTTTGAAGCAACAGCAGCTCTTTTCTTATGGCAGCTTCAGCTTCTGCATCTAAGCCATAAATGGCAAGGTTCAGCACAGGCGCGGTAATTATTCCGAGAGCAATAACCAAAACCGTCAACGTGGAAAGTCTATACAGCTTATTCCATCTCTTGGCATCTGGTTTGTCTACCGGGTAAGCATCGAAAACGTGAACCAAAAAGATAAATCCCAGATACATTTCACAAGCTTCGCCGGTAAAAGTAATGGGATAAATCTCCTCCATTGCAATAACCACAACAAAATAGGGCATCAGATAAAATGCCGGAGCGTACCTGTTCAGGTTTTTAAGGTGAGGGATAAAGCGGGTGAGCAAAGGAAACAAGATGCCGAAGAAAAAAGCAATCAGCATCACCAGATGCTTGCTTTCTATTTGAATTCCCCCAAAACCATCCCCTTTAAAGAGGTTGTGGACATTGAGTTCCTGCTGATAGTTTTGTTCCAGGAAAAGATCAGGAGGTTTGAAGGCAAAAATTCGCTGACCCCATGAGATTTCTTCTCCGGCGACCACCAGACAGAAAGCGGCCACTGCCAGCGGAATCAAAAAAGAGAGGGAATAAAGTGAATGATCATTTTTCCGACAACTCCACAGATGAATCACAATAATGAATCCGGCAAGGGCGAATGCATAAAAGGTAATCCATTCACCGATAAAATCCTCTTCCATCAGGGCGATATATGTTTCGGGGGAGATAAATCCCGTCAGGACGATTAACAGGGCAATACCGTTTAAGAGGAAAATTCGGGACAGGTTGGTTCGGGATTCCGGTTTGACGATAATCTGAATGTGCGTAACTCGAAAGTGCATCCATAGAACGGATAGGATGAGTACAAAAAAAGCGAATATATCTAAGAAGTCTTCCATGACATCCTTTCTCTATTCTCTATCATGGACAGTATACTCACCCTAAAAAGGAAGGGCAACCCCCTGTAGGGTTGCCCTTCCCACTTTTTGAACTTCGCCTCACCGGGCTGAGTTTTCAGCCAGCCGGGTGATACAGGTCCTTACTTCTTCTATCCTTTGCCGCTGTCTTTTTCAGAGTCTTTCTCGCTGTCTTTTTCAGAGTCTATTTCAACGGCCGGGTATGGTTCATCAACACATAACTTCCCGCCATTCCTGCTGTAGCCTTCGACCACCTCAAAATCACCGCTTATGAGGCCTGGGCCGATGGGCTTGGAGCAGCTGGTGTGGATTTTGGCGTTAAGTTCTCCATCCGCATAGATGCTGATCTCTGTATCCAGTGTGCCTTTCTTGTCGACTCCATTGACTGAGAAAGTGTCACCGGCAGCGACATTACCTTCGAACACGGTACCCTTTTTCTTTTGCTCCACCGTGATAAGTGCATCGGCGGCACCATTGTACTGCAAGGTCAACTGCGTCACCTTTCCATCGCATTCACTGCATTCCGGTGCGGGAGGTCCGGTGAAAGGAACCTCTACAGTGGTTGAATTGCCGGAAGCATCCGTGCACGTGACCACCAGGGTGATCGCCGGTGCTTCGAGCTGCTTCAGGGTGCCGTCTTTATGATACTTGATCTTGGTTTTCTTGTCGCTGTCCTTATCGCTGTCCTTATCCTTTACCTTCTTGAGCTTCAGCTTCACCACCTGGCCGTCTTCCACGGAGATATCGTCGAACGTGTCTCCCCTGAATACGGCCGTTGTGACCGCATCGGCATCACAGTCGTCCCCGCAGCTGTATTCAACAGTGTAATGATTATCACTGTCACTGTCGGAGTCGCTGTCCCCATCGTTGGGCTTCACCACAAGCACCAAATCCGCCTCTACATCAGGGGCGGTGGTGTCCTCGATGGTGAACGTTGCCGTGGTGCTGCTGCTTAAGCCGCATTCATCGGTGGCTGTGAAGGTGACCGTTGCAGATCCGGTTTCAGCGGGGCCGTCAGAGAGCTCGGTGAAATCGTTGCTCCAGGTCACGCTTCCGCAGGTATCCTCGGCTGTTGCACCGCCATTGCTCTCCAGCCAGTCATTCAATTCAGCGGTGTTGCCTTCGCCATCGCATTCTACCGTTTCGTCGCTGGCATCCGTAATGCTCGGATTTGTGGTATCCACGATGGTAAAGGTGGCCGTGGTCGACACGGATAAACCGCATCCGTCTGTGGCAGTGAAAGTCACCGTGGCAGACCCTGTGTCTCCACAGTCATTAGAGAGCCCGATGAAATCATTGCTCCAGGTAACGTCACCACAGGTATCGCTCACTTCCGCTCCTCCATTGCTCGCCAGCCAGGCATTCAATTCAGCGGTATTGCCTTCTCCATCGCACTCTACCGTCAGGTCACTGGCGATAGCGTTGATGCTCGGTGGAGTGGTGTCAACCATGGTGATGGTCTGGCTGCAGACCGACGCGTTGCCGGAAAGATCCGTGGCTGTCCAGGTGCGGACGATGGTTTCGGAGTTGCCGCATATGGGGGTCACATTATCTTTGTATGTGACGGCCACATCACCGCATGTGTCTACACCGACGGCTATGCCCGTACCTGCCGGAGTCGTATCCGCAGGACACTCCAGTGTTACATCAGTTGGACAAACGATAGAAGGCGGCGTGGTATCCACAACGTTTACTGTCCGACTTACCTGTGTCGCAGCATTGTTACTGGAATCAATAACATCATAGGTCACAGAGTAGGTGCTAACACCAGCGGTGCTTACACTGCTAGCATCAATATTAATTTGTCCAGTGAGATCACCATCGCATTGATCAGTAGCTGTTGCACCCAACTCTATGTATTGATCAGTACACTCGATTGTCTGAGGATCAACACCAAGTAGCGTGACCTCCGGAGGTGTGACATCAACAATCGTTACCGTAGACTGGCATTGCGCATCGGCACCATTATTGTCTATCACCGTGAGTGTAACTGTATTGGTCCCGGCCAAGTCGGCACAACTAAAGTCTGTTCTATCTATGCTCAGGGTGATTTCGTCTCCTTCATCCGGATCTGAAGATCCATTGTCTATATTTGAAGGAGTAATTGTAGCGTTCCCATTCCCATCTAGTTCCACTTCAATATCTTGGCAAAGTGCAACTGGAGGACTATTGGGCATCACATAGATAGTAGCGCTGGCTTCACTACTCTTGCTGCCACCACCATCCGGGCCAGCCCATCCACCGTGATCGGTTACTCTAAGCTGTACCACGTGAGTGCTATTGATTTCCCAATCTATAGGGGTGTTGAAATCAACCACCATACCCGGGATTTCATAAACCCCGTCATTGTCCAGATCCCACTCATAAAACACAATGTGATCTTTTGGTTGTCCCGGAAAAGGTTCCTGGTTAGCATCTGGATCATATGAAGTAGATGCATCCAATATCACAGTACCCCCTTTGCTTACTTCATAGTTGGGATCTGAATCCGTTGGATCAGCATCAGCTATGGGTGGATGATTAAATAAGGATATTTTGATGATTACGCTTTCGTCATCTTCATCCGTTTTTCCATCTTCATCTTCCACCTGCAGTGTTACCTCATGTTCAACCACGTCACCCCAAGAGATGACATCGTCATAGTGATGGGTTGGTTTTTCGTCAATGTCGGTCGTGTCAACGTCCCAAACACCATCACCATCGAAATCCCACCGGAAAGCTACCAAATTTTTATCAGGATTCAGATGATAGGATCCGGAGTGGTCAAAGGTGACTGTGTCACCTGGATTGGCTTCCTCAGGCTCTGCTGAAGCAACAGCCACAGGAGAAGGTTCGAATAATGTGCGGTTGAGGATTATAATCGCCCAAGCACCCCTTAGCTGTTCCCCAACATACCAGGGTTCTCCTGACCATCCGCCAGATGAGTTCTGCCGATCAACTAGGAAGCGTGCCAATCCTTGAGTGGGGTCTCCATACCAGTCCAATCCCGTTGTGGATAGGTTTTCGATAGGTTCGGGAGCCGGCGTACTTGGATCCTGTTGAGCGGACCGCATGGCTTTAGCAAATGCGTAGAAGCCATAGATGTTGTTGGTGCTTAAAAAAGAGCTCCAACGGGAAGCGATCCAATTCTCGGCAGCCACCCATCGAGAATCACTAGTGGGCTTATCAATAAATGCAAGCTCCACCATACCTGAAGGAGACATTGTATAAGAGGAACCACTACTTCGATAACCAAAGCAACAAGATTTGTTCAACCATACATTGAGCCGGTCTTTTGTATGTTGGGGAATGGGAATGCCGAATACTTCGTCGGCAGCCATCATTCCAATGGCGGCCCACTGGGACGATGAATTATCCCCCCCCCCAATAGGAACCGCTATCATTCCAATAGTAGATCCAAGCGCCAGCATAATCATTCATACCCCAGGCATACATATCCACCATATCCTGAAGGATATCGTAATAACTGCGCCCTATTATACCCTGGCCGCCGGTAGGGACCGTTGCATCTGGAGTGCCGGTGGCGGCAATAGCGTCCATCACCTGCCCTAGTTCGTAAGTATAACCGTGCCCATGACTATTAACTTGGATGCCGAAACCGTTACCATTGGAATCAAAACTCCCGCTGAAACTTATCTTTCCCAGCGTTGTAAAGATGTATTTTAGCCCTCTGGACACAGTCTCGACATAGGGATTTGAATCATAGTTTCCAGTTTCCAGATGTCCGTTGACTTCGTACGCTTGCACCGCCGATGCTGTTGGAGAAGCATAATAATTAGAATAGCTACTTCCCCCTGCATTTGACCAGTATCCGTCACCTCCATTGGTTGTTCGTCGAGTCATAAGCGTGTGGAGCCGCCACAATCCGTCATCAATGGCCACATCTACTCTTACCTGA
>CAYSUA010000489.1:0-4911 GCA_964433795.1 uncultured Desulfobacteraceae bacterium
GGGACGATACCTCAAATCGGACGATAAACACGGCATCATCGTTGGAAAAGCGTTGGTGGAAAAATTCGAGACCAAGCTGGGAAGAAAACTGGTCATCATGTCCCAGGATACCACCGGTGAAATCGCATCCCGGGCCTTTCGCATCGTCGGTATTTACAGGGCTGAAATGGAAGCCACGGAAAAACAGTTTGCCTTTATCCGTTTGCCGGCGGCCCAGGAAATGCTGAAAACCGAACGATCTTATTCCGAAGTGTCAATCCTGTTATCCGGTCGTGAAAGTGTCGAGGGTGTTGCGGCCGCCATAAGAAATGATCTGCCGGCCGATAGTTATGAGATCCATACCTGGCTAGAACTGCTTCCCATGATCAAGGCGATCCTGGAAATGTATGATGGAATTCTCTTCCTCTGGTATTTGGTGGTGTTTATTGCCATGGGATTCGGCATTGTCAACACGACCCTGATGGCCGTATTTGAACGGATCCGCGAATTCGGATTGCTGAAATCGCTGGGTATGAAGCCATTCTGGATTGTTAAGGGCGTGCTGATTGAGTCCTTTTTTCTCCTGATATTCGGCATGTTCATCGGAAACAGCCTGGGAATGCTATCTGTTTTTGTGCTGGCTGATGTGGGTATCGATCTTTCTTTTGCTGCAAAAGGAATGGAATTTGTGGGCATGTCTCGAATTATTTATCCCCTTTTGGAGATAAAAGATATCGTTTTGGCAAACCTGGTGGTGTTCGTATTGGGGCTCCTGGTCAGTATATATCCGGCAGTCAAGGCGGCTCGGTTTAGGCCGGTGGAGGCGCTGGCACATACGTAAAACAACTATCTTAAAATGCATCTAACACTCATGGGCTTCGTTGCGAGCCTCTTCAAAATGCTCACATACTGTAATGTATGCTGCGCTTTCTCATCAGCTCGCGCCTTGCCCATGTGCGTGATCTACTATTTTAAGATAGTTGTTTGGCATGGAAGAAGGTGGGAAAAATGAACATCGTTGAATGCAAAGATGTGAAAAAGACATATCAACAGGGAAAGACGGACGTACATGCACTAAAAGGCGTTAGCCTAATCGTTCATAAGGGTGGTTTCCTGGCCTTGGCCGGACCTTCAGGGTCCGGCAAAACCACTTTGCTCAATATTATCGGCGGCTTGGATTCAGCCGATTCAGGAAGTGTTACCGTTGACGGAAACACTCTGGAAAACATGAATCAATCGCAACTTGCCGACTTGCGGCTTAAGAAAGTCGGGTTTGTATTCCAGGCGTATAATCTGGTCCCTGTATTGTCGGCCCTGGAAAATGTGGAGTTTGTCATGCAGCTTCAAGGGGTTCCTTCTGCAGAGCGGCGGGAACGGGCAACATCCATATTAAATGATGTGGGGCTAGAGGACAAATACAACAGTCGTCCGGCCGAACTTTCAGGTGGGCAACAGCAGCGGGTTGCCGTCGCCCGGGCCATCGTATCCAACCCCTCCATCGTACTGGCAGATGAGCCCACAGCCAACCTGGATTCCAAAACGGGTGAGGGTCTTCTCGAAATGATGCGGCAAATGAATGAAAAAAAGAACGTCACATTTATCTTCTCTACCCACGACCGAATGGTCATGAACTTTTCAAGAAGACTCGTCAAAATCAGAGATGGCCAGGTAGCAGATGATCAAGTCAAAGATCGGTAATCTCCTTTGTGGTAATCTGTTGTCATTAATATGCCTTTTATTCTGGTCTTCACCGGCGCATCCCTCAGGTGACCCTCAGATTTCAAAGAATAACTCTCAGGAAGTCGCCTCCTCCCATCAAAAAAACACCTGGTATCAGAACATCGAATCGGAATGGGGAGGACGTTTCAAACTGAGGGGAGCTGTTTCCCGGATCGACGATGATTCTGTATATAAGCCGGTAGGTACCGGTACGTATTACGATGGAAATGCCGATATTCGATTGGAAAACAAATTGATATTTTCCGATCAAGTTTATTTTGAAACCCATTATGAACTCGTATTTTTAATCGGTGACACCCTGCGAAAGAGCAACGAGCTCAAGAAGCTTTTCCCCGGGGCCTTCGGGGATGACGATCTGCTGCTTTTCCGTACGGTTGACGATGATCGTCGTCTTCTTAATCTCACCCACACGATTATAGAAGAAGACGATTATATTCTGTATCATCGCCTGGATCGTTTGAATCTCACCTATCAGCCCCAATGGGGATTGATACGGATCGGGCGGCAGGCCATCACCTGGGGAAACGGGCTTTTATTCAACCCCATGGATCTGTTTAACCCCTTCTCGCCAACTGATATCGAAAGGGATTATAAAATAGGTAGCGATATGGTCCTGCTTCAGATTCCTACTGAACGTACGGGCGACTATCAAGGGCTTTACGTTCCCAGGCGGAACAATTTAGATGATGATATGGAGTGGGCATCGAGTTCGCTGGCCGGAAAGATCCATTTTGCTGTCGAGTCTAATGAGTTCGATATTATGGCGGGGCATCATTACGAGGACGACGTCGTCGGAATCGGTGCGGTCGGATATATAGGCGGGGCGGCATGGCGAATGGATGCCACATGGACATTTCTGGATAAAAACAGTAGCAGCGATAATTATCTGTCTCTAGTTGCCAATATGGATTATTCATGGGTCTGGTGGAATAAGAATTTCTATGGATTTATCGAATACTTTCATAACGGACTGGGCGAGAATGATCCGTCCGAAGCCTTTACTAATCCTGACATCTTAAAGCGGCTTGATCGCGGAGAACTGTTTGCGCTGGGCAAAAACTATTTAAGCGGAAATATCCAAGTTGAACTTCATCCATTGTTCAATTTCTTTTTTACGGCCATCAACAATATGGCCGACCCTTCCGGAATTCTTCAACCCCGGGTCATATGGGATATTAAACAAGATTTTCAGGTCACAATGGGTGGAAACATTTCCTATGGAGGAAATGAAACCGAATTCGGCGGATTTACCCTTAAAGGCTCAGATATCGTTACCCGACCGGCAGATAATGTATATGTGTTTCTCTCCTATTTCTTTTAAGAAGCCATCGGCCATCATCTTAAAACTCCTTCTGTCGTTCCAGTGTAGCCAACACCAATGACAGAAAGATTCCAACCACTGCAGCGCTTCCCAGGGCCAGCGGGGCTGCATGCCAGCCCCCGAAAGAGGATACGATCACAGCCAGCACCGGGGGTCCCATGGCGTGGCCGAGCTGGCTCCCCTGCATAATCAGACCGGTGGTGGTGGCCACCAACTCTCGATTGGGAGCATAAACGGGTGCACCCCCCAATACCGACGCAGGCAACAGACCGCCTGAAACGGTAAAAAAAAGACATGCACTATACTGCATCCAAAATGGCAAACTCTGAGAATAAATAGCCAGACTGCACAACCCCATGATTAAGTTGGCGGAAGCGATCAACCGTGATCTTCGAAAGCCGCGCTGGAGCAGCCATCCTCCCAGCAGATTGCCGGGCACGTTCAATGCCACGGTAATGGCTGTCAGCACAGCAGCCCGATTCATGCTTAAACCTTGATCCTCCATCAGCATGGTAGGCAAAAAACCCATCATGGCGAACCACTGCATGGTGTATGCTCCAAAAATCAACGCCAAAAGCACGGGGCCCATAGATGTGGCCGTCAATTTTAGATCTTGGATGAGTTTTCGAAGTCGGATTTCTCCCGGTCTAGATTGGGTTGCCAGATATTTTGTCTTTCTGGCCACAAGAACAGCATAAAAAATAAGTGTCATGGCATTGATCTGCCAAAGCGCCCGCCAACTCAAAAATCCTACTATCAGGGGGGTGGCAAACATAATAATGGCTGCGCCCGCAGGGAGAAAACTGCTCCACAAGGAGAGGGCCAGCCGCAAGTCTTTTGGTTGAGTGGTACGAAAGATCAGTGCCGGCCCCGAAGTAGCAATAACAAGAAACCCGATGCCTTCAAAAATGCGAGTGACCAAAAGGAGTACGGGCCCTCCGGACAAAGATCCGACCAGACAACCCGCAATTTGCAGACAAAGCCCCCACAGCAGCAACCGGCGGTGGCCAAAGGCATCGGCCACAACGCCTGTAATCGATCCTGAGATGAGTCCGATGACATTAAAGATCGATAAAATCCACCCGGCATAAAAGAGACTCATGCCGAATTCGGCCCTGATTATGGGCAATACCGGGGGAGCCTTCCCCACTTGAAAGGCGGTGACGATACCGGCTCCCACAAATAAAAACACCCGAGGCCAGTGCGTTTTTTCTTGGACTGTTTCAGTTTCTAGTTCATTAGATTTCATGCGCGGTCTTTTATATTTTATTTCTTCAGGCCAACAGCCTTCACACCGTGTCATTTGAAAAATTGTATCTCTTCTTTTCCTTTTTCCTCATCAACGAAATAGAATATAGCTGCACCGGCAATAAACAGAAGCAGAAGGGAGGCGATACTCATGCGGGAAGCCAACTCACCGACGGTCTGGATTTGGCCGGGCGTGGGCGCTGGCGGCATCATCACCCTTTTTACGATCAAACCCACGGCTCCCATGAGCGCCGGACCGATGATAACGGCAAATTTTCCAAGCATATTATAAAATCCATAAAATTCCGCCGCTCGATCCTTTGGGATCAACCGCGAATAAAATGAACGACTCAGGGCCTGGATCCCGCCCTGTACGAGGCCGATAACACCGGCCAGAATGTAAAATTCATGTTTATGGGTCATCATCATGGCCCAGATGGTGACCAGACCATAAACGCCGATGGCCAGAAATATGGCCTTTTTTACATCCCAGTGCTGGCCCAGTTTACCGAAACCTAAAGCGGCGGGAAATCCGATGAACTGCACCATCAGCAGCGCGACAATCAGATCGTTGGATTCAAACCCGATGGACAACCCGTAATCCACTGCCATACGAACCACCG
>CAYSUA010000490.1:0-4887 GCA_964433795.1 uncultured Desulfobacteraceae bacterium
ACTGTTTTATTTCCCAAGATGTTTTGTTTATCTCGAAGCCCTGTTCGGTGTTACGCTCCCTTATGCACGAGTTTCACACGTCCGCGAATCGGGTTATCTTCAAAGCCGAAGGTGCTTGACTTGAGGTTTCTGCATAACCTGATAACCGGAAACTAATCCATTAATAACCCCCCATTTATATTCAATGTCTCTCCGGTGATGTGCCGTGCCGCATCCGAGACCAGGTAGAGCGCTCCCGATGCGATATCATCGGTAGTTCCCACCCGACCCAAGGGAGATTGATCGATGATGACTTTCCGGGCTTCCTCGGAAAAATCGGCGATCATGGTGGTATCAACAGGTCCCGGTGCAATGGCATTCACGGTGACACCATAGGAGCCCAAAGCCTTGGCAAGAACCTTGGTCACACAAATCACACCGGCTTTAGAAGCCGAGTAATGAGCGCCGGCAGCAACACCGCCCGCTTTTCCCGCAATGGAAGCCATGCTTAAAATTCTCCCGCTGCGCTGTTCTTTCATAATGGGTATGACCGCCTGGCAGCAGAAAAATACACCGGCCAAATTGACACTCAACATCCGGTTCCATGCCTCCAGGGTGATTTCCTCAATCGGTGTGGTCTCGCATATCCCCGCATTGTTGATGAAAATATCGATCTTTTGGTAAGCCGTCATTGCTGCATCAATCAGGGCTTTGATCTGTTCCAGATCCGTAACATCCGTTTGCCTGTGAATGACTTGAGCGCCGTATTCCGCTGCAATGGCTTCTCCGGTTTGGCGAACCGAGTCAGCGTTCTGATCACACACAACCAGGCTCGCACCTTTTTCTGCCAGTTTTTCAGCTATCCGCTTTCCAATCCCCTGTCCGCCTCCGGTAATTACTGCAACTTTGTTTTCAAATGTCATGATTCTGATCCCTTTAAATAAATTGATTATTGACAATTTATGCTAAGCGATTTTTTTTCTCGGTTTACTCGAAACTCATTAAAATTCCTTGAATATTCACTCTTCAATAGAAAATATTCAATTATAGTTTGTTCCTGATGATCGCCCCTTTATCGGCGGATTCGGCCAACTGGGAATAAAGGGCCAGATACCCTTTTTTGATTTTCGGTTCCGGCCGTTTCCACTGCCCCAGCCGTTTTTTGATTTCTTCGTCCGATACATCCAGGTGCAACCGTCTATTTGGAATATCAATGGTGATGACATCGCCATCTTGCACAACCGCCAGCGGCCCGCCTTCCGCAGCCTCCGGAGAGAGGTGCCCCACGAAACAACCATTGTTTGTTCCTGAAAAGCGGCCATCGGTTACGAGTGCGGTTTTGAGCGCCAACCCTCTTCCGTACAATAGCTTCAAAGCCCTGAACATCTCCCTCATTCCGGGTCCGCCTTTGGGACCCTCATACCGAATCACCACCACATCCCCTTCTTGGATCTTGCCTTCGAGAATCGCTTCATTGGCCGATTCTTCATTGTCAAAGCATCGTGCGTTGCCTTTAAACGTGTGCATTTCAGGAGCAATGGCCGCCGGTTTGGTAATCGCCGAATCCGGGGCCAGGTTGCCTTTCAACACTGCCAGCCCGCCTTCTCGGCTCCACGGATCATCTAATGTCCGGATGATGCCACTGTCTCTTATCTCTGACTCTGCGACATTTTCGGCAACTGTTTTACCGGTCACCGTCAACGCGTCTCCATGCAACAGAGACAGTATCTCCTTCATCACAGCCGGCATGCCGCCGGCATAATGAAAATCCGGTACATTGGGTGCAGCTGCCGGATTCATCTTTGCAATGTGGGGCGTACTCCGACACAATTCTTCAAACAGATCCATTTGAATTTCACAATCCGCTTCGTATGCAATTGCCGGAATATGAAGCGCCACATTTGTGGAGCCGCCAACCGCTGTGCTGAGACGGATGGCATTTTCGATCGATTTATTATTGATGATCTGTTTAGCTGTGATTCCTTTTTCCAACAGATCCACAATCCGTCTTCCGGATTCCTGAGCAGCCCTTAACCGTGCCGCATGGGTGGCCGGAATGGTAGCGCTGCCGGGAAGACAAAGCCCCAGGGATTCAGCCACACAGCACATGGTATTGGCGGTTCCGAAAAAAGAACATGACCCGCAGGTGGGTCCGGCACCGTCTTCCAGCTTTTCAAACGTTTCTGAATCGATCTTTCCGGCCTTCAGCATACCCAGTCCTTCGGCCAATGAAGTAATATCGGCTGCTCGGTTATCGAATTCACATCCCCCTTCCATCGGCCCCCCAACGACCATAATCGCAGGAATATCCAAGCGGGCAGCGGCCATTAACATGCCTGGAACGATTTTGTCGCATGATCCCAACAATACAAGTGCATCCAGGCGGTGGGCCTGGATCATCATTTCAATATCGTTGGCGATGAGATCGCGGGTGGGAAGAATATAGTGCATGCCTTCATGTCCCTCGGCAATTCCATCGCAGGCGCCGATCACTCCGAATTCAACCGGTGTTCCCCCGGCCTGGAATATACCCTGCTTTGCATAGTCTGAAACCAAACCGAGATTATAATGACCGGGCACTACCCGACTCCAAGCGTTTGCGATACCGATCATCGGCCGATCGAGATCGAAATCACTGTATCCCATCGATTTGTATAAAGCACGATTCATGGACCATTCAGGTCGTTTGAGAAGAGATTGGCTTCGCCGGTTCATTGCATGGCCTCCTTGTCAATATCAGTTTTGTGTAAAAAAGATCAGATGGAAGAAAGCTTATTAGACCCGGACTGAATGTGTCAATAATATTTCCATCGGCTTTAGGTGCAAACATCGGCGACCCGGAGTCGAGTTGACCTTTTACAAGCATTGCTTATGTTAAACCTATATGGACCTAAACTGATCGGTTCCCGGTTCAGGGTTCAAAGTTCAACCCTGAACGGTGAACCCTGAACCGCTCAACCTAGGATGGAACTACTGAATCACTTTTGTTCCTTTCGAATCTAATCAGCCTATGAGAAAAAGGAGGACGTATAAATGGCATTAATTACCATATCTAGAAGCGTGGGAAGCGGCGGAGATAAAATAGCTAAACGGGTAGCGAAAGATCTCAATCTCGAGCTCTATGATGACTCCAGTCTTCAGGAGTCAGCGGTTAAAATGGGAGTTCCGGTAGATGAATTGAACCGACTGGATGAGAAAGCGCCTGGATTATTCGATCGAATGCTTAGTAAAAAACCGGAAGTGTATCTCGATATGATGGAGGCAGTGGTATATGATATCGCCCATCAGGGTAAAGGTGTCATATTGGGACATGGAAGCCAAATTCTCCTGCGCGACTTTGACTGTGCGCTGCATGTCCGTGTTCACTCCACAGGGCCGTCACGCTTAAAATATATCATGGAACAAAGAGGCATTGGAAAAGATGCGGCTGAAAAATTCATCCGTAAAAGCGACAGCCAGCAGAAGGGATTCTTTCAGTTTGCGTTTCGGCTTGATTGGAATGATCCTTCATTATACGATCTAATCATTAACACGGAAAAAATGGGGATCGATTCTGCCGTAGCACTCATCACCGAAGCAGCACAATCTGAGAATGTGTTAGCCTGCAGCTTGAAGGCCGTGGATGCCATGGAAAGGATGTCTCAGGAAAAAAAGGTTGAGGCCGCGCTATTGAAAAATGACATCAACCTGATTCTCCTGAACATAGAAGTCCCTGAAATAGGAGTCGCCCATATCAGTGGATCTGTCTATTCTACCGGCGAAATAGAAAAGATGTCCCAAATAGTAAAAGATGTCGATGGAATTTCCGAAGTAAAAAACGATACGGTTCCTATGCCGGCATCGGTTTAAACCATATCCCATTAGCGCTAAGTTATTTTGTAGATGTTCACCCGTTGTATGCCATACCGGCTTTGTTTCTGGAGATGAACGTCGAACATCGAACATCGAACGCTGAATGAAAACAAATACCAAGTACCGAACATTCAACGGCTATTTCTGTTTTCTTCATCTTTTCCCATTCACCATTCGATGTTGGACGTTCGATGTTCATTATTTCATTTAGTTTCAACTGAATAAGAACAAGTTGGCGCCGGTGCCCCTTTATCCATAGTCCAATAATATAAACCCGGTTATGGAGAAACCTCAAGTCAAGCCCCTGCGGCTTTGTGGATAACCGCATAAATTAAAACAAAATTTGAATTAGAAATAGCTTTCTGCTTGACAGATAACATGGCATTGGTTACCTGATTTATATTTCTCTATTTTCACCCTCTTTCATGTACTGTTTATTTATGATAACATTAATACTTAATCCAAAAACAGTTGAAAATGGCCATGAATACTATCACCAAGACCAGTAAAGGACTAAAGGAGGAAAGATCATGCCTTACGGTTACAATGGCAAAATCCTGCACGTTAATCTAAATGATTTGAGCTATGAAGTTGAAGAGCCGTCTGAGGAGTTTTATAGAACCTATGTGGGTGGGGGCGGCCTGACGTCCTATTACCTGCTGAAGGATCTTAAACCGGGAACAGACCCCCTGGGACCGGACAACATTCTTATTTTTGCAGTGTCGGTTGTAACTGGAGCCCCATTGTCGGGTTTCAGCCGCTATACGGTATCTGCCAGGTCTCCATTGACCGGAGCCTTTGCAGAAACCGAAGCCGGCGGGTATTTCGGGCCGGAACTCAAGTTTTCCGGGTACGATGCAGTGATCATAAAAGGTAAAGCAGCCAAGCCGGTTTATCTTTGGATCAATGAAGGAGATGTTGAAATCCGCGATGCCGGCGCTATTTGGGGGCTTGATAACGGCGATACCCGGGATAAGATTCGAGAAGAAGTGGGTGAATCGAAAGCGCGGGTGGCTTCCATAGGCGGTGCTGGCGAACGCCTGGTACTGATTTCCA
>CAYSUA010000491.1:0-4866 GCA_964433795.1 uncultured Desulfobacteraceae bacterium
TATGCGGTAACATATGACGAACAGACGCTATTTAATCGGTATAATCGTTATCTTCATCGTTGTGGCCGGAGTCGTTTTCACCCTTATTTTTGACCGACCGGACGAACCGATACCGACAGCCGATCGAACTGAAAAATCGGAGCCGCTTTCGACTGTAAAGGGAGCAGCGGTCAATCTTTATTTCACGGACAAGGACGGCCTATTCTTAACGGCTGAATCGAGGACCGTGCCGCATGCCGAGGATCCAGCGATCCAGGGCCGGAATATAATCGAGGCTTTGATAAAAGGGCCTGTAAAGGGATTGGCGCGAACAATGCCGGAAGCGGCAGCGTTGCGGGCCATCTACGTTACGGAAAGCGGCAGGGCATATGTCGATCTTAAGGACGGCATCATGGACCACCATCCCGGTGGAAGTAAATCGGAACTCATGAGCATATTCTCCATTGTGAATTCGTTGGTGTTGAATGTGCAGGCCATTCGTTCCGTTAAAATACTGGTTGAAGGCCGGGAGGCCATGAGCCTTGCCGGGCATGTCGATTTGCGTTTCCCATTTAAAGCCAATATGCTCATGGTAAGATGAAAAAGAAGCAACGCATAGAACAGATACGGAACATCGGTATCATTGCACATATCGATGCAGGCAAGACCACAGTCACCGAAAGGGTGCTCTATTATACCGGCCGGTCGTACAAGATGGGCGAGGTTCATGACGGTGAAGCCGTAATGGACTGGATGGCGGATGAGCAAGAAAGAGGTATCACCATCACATCCGCCGTAACGACCTGCCAGTGGAAGGGGAGCGAGATTCAGATTATCGACACTCCCGGCCATGTCGATTTTACCATTGAAGTGGAGCGATCTTTGCGGGTGCTGGACGGCGCCATCGGTGTGTTTTGCGCTGTCGGCGGAGTGGAGCCTCAATCCGAGACGGTCTGGCGGCAAGCAGATAAATACGGTGCCCCCAAAATTGCATTCATTAATAAATTGGACCGAATCGGTGCGGATTTTTTCGGTACCGTGGACATGATGAAAGAACGGCTCGATGCAAACCCGCTGATACTGCAGCTACCGGTCGGTTCGGAAGATCACTTTACGGGTGTCATCGATTTGCTGGATATGAGACAAATGGAATGGGATGACGACACCCTCGGCGCCACCTTTTCGGAACATGAAATTAAAGGGGAATATCTCCAAACGGCCCAAGAGTACCGAGAGAAGCTTGTGGAAGCGGTTGCTGAAATTGATGATGACATCATGGAGGCCTATCTGTCCGAAACCCCCATATCGACAGAAGATTTAATACCGGCCATACGAAGAGCCACGGTGGGAATGAAACTCGTTCCCGTGTTTTGCGGTTCAGCGCTCAAAAACAAAGGAATCCAGCCGCTTCTGGATGCAATCGTAAGATTCCTTCCGAGTCCGATCGACATTCCCCCCATGAAGGGGAGCCATCCGGATACCGGAGAACTGTTGGACTGCCTGCCTAAGGATTCCGAACCGCTGGCCGCCCTCATCTTTAAAGTGTCCATGATAGAGGGCCGGAAGTTATCTTTTGTTCGAATATACAGCGGCACCATGGATGTGGGGAAAACGGTTTACAATCCGTTTCGAAAGTCAAAGGAAAAAATTTCTCGAATTTTGCGAATGCATGCCAACAAGCGCGAACGCATCGACCGGGTCGGTTCCGGCAGTATTGTCGGGGTGGTGGGACTCAAAGATTCATCCACCGGTGAAACCCTCTGCCATGCGGATCGTCCTGTATTGTTGGAAAAAATAGACTTCTATGAGCCGGTTATTTCAGTGGCCGTAGAGCCGAAAACCAATGCCGATCAGGAAAAACTCGACGAGGTACTGGATAAGTTCACGGCGGAAGACCCCACTTTAAGGGCTCGAAAAGATGAAGACACCGGGCAGACCATCTTGTCCGGAATGGGTGAACTACACCTGGAGGTGATCATCAGCCGGATGTCCAGGGAGTTTAACACCCGTGTGAATGTGGGAAAACCTCAGGTGGTATATCGAGAAACCGTATCTAAGGAGGCGACAGCCACTGCAGTGTTCGACAAAGAAGTCGCCGGTCAGCGGCATTACGGAGAGGTCACCATCCGGTTGAAACCGCTTTCCAGGGGAAGTGGGAGAAAGTTCAGATCGGAGGTTACCGAAGGTCAGGTTCCGGATCATTATGTTCCATTTGTCGAAAAAGGGGTGATGGAATCGCTGGAAAGCGGATCTTTCATGGGATATCCGGTGGTGGATGTGGAAGCAACGCTGGTCGGCGGAGTATACAAGGAATCGATTGGAACGGAACTCGCTTATACCGTGAGTACTTCAATGGCATGCCAAGATGCGCTTCTAAAGGGCGAATCTTTTCTTCTTGAACCGATCATGGATGTGGAAGTATTTGTTCCGGAGTCGTTTATGGGAGATGTGATTGGGGATTTGAGTTCCAGAGGCGGAAAAATCGAATCCATCAACTCAAAGATTGGAACTCAGGTCATCAAAGCTTCGGTTTCCCTTTCTCGGATGTTCGGATATTCCACGGATTTGAGGTCGGCAACCCAAGGGCGGGGGACGTTTTCCATGCAGTTTTCTCATTTTGATCGACGTTGACCGCTACCCCTTTTGTTTCTTTTGATCATTCGAAATCTTCTTTTCCAGAATCTTTATTTTTTCATCTATTTTCTTTAATTGATTGGGATCTTTGATTATTTGCGATGCTCTTTTCAGATGAAAATGTGCGTTTTTGGCATCCTTTTTATGTAAATAATACAATCCCAGATGATAATGGGCCTGGCCGGCTTCACCCAGTTTTCCGTAGGCCTCTGCCAATGCATATCGCGCCAAGTTGTGGTTCGGGGTTTTAGCTATCATATTTTTCAGCAATGTGACGGCCTTTTTCTTCTTGCCCATTTCCATATATGTTTTTGATAGATAGAAAATTCCATCCGGATAATCGGGAGAAATACTGACCGCACCTTCCAGGGAGTCCAGCGCTTCCTGATAAAGGCCTTGAAGATAATAAAGCCTGCCGATGTCCGTTAATATGTAAGGATCGAAAGCCCTTTTTTCCAGTGCCTTCTTTAGATGTTCAATGGCAGTAAGCCGGTCTCCGGTCTTTGCCAAAATCAGGGCGTATCCGTAATGGGCCATTGGATCGTCCGGTGATTGTTGAACGGCGGACTGGTATTTTTGTTTGGCGATGGTCTCATCGCCATAAAGGGCGATCAATTTTGTCTGGGCCATCCGGAAGGGATGGGGATCGATATCGATAGTTGGTTCGGCAGCCTCTTTATGGGCCTGCAGCCAGCTGTCAATATGCGCGATTCTGTCTTCAGAAGCCGGGTGGGTGGATAAATAGGTGGGGAAGTCATCTGAGCCGAACCATTGTCGGCTCCTTATTTTTTCCAATCCTGTCATCAAACCCCTTGCACCATATCCGGCATCGACCAGATAGGTGAGTCCCAGCTGGTCCGCTTGACTTTCATCATCCCGGCTGTAGGCCAGCATGGCCGATTGGCCTATTGCTGTAGCTGTTAGTGCGCCTGCACCACCGACACCGAGAAGCACCCCCGCGGCTAATCCCGCCAGGGTCGCCATTGTCATTTTTTTGGAACGATCCACTTTCTGAGAGATATGCCGGCAGACCACGTGCGCGATTTCATGGGCCATAACCCCTGCAAGCTCCCCCTCGTTTTCAAAGGCAGCGATCATTCCACTGTTAAAAAAAATATACCCGCCCGGCGTCGCAAATGCATTGTACTCATCATCTTGAATGACATAAAACCGAAAATTATACGGTTGCGGGGGAAGAACGGAGACGATCCGCTTTGCAATCGTTCGAATATAGCCGACTATGACGGGGTCTTCTATCAGCGTATATCTTTGCAGAATAATCGCGATTACCTTCTTGGACAGTTCCTTTTCCTCTTTTATCGTTATACCGAGGGTGTCGTGTGGAAAAGAGAAACTTCCGATGGCAAGGCATAAAAAAATAGTCAGGAATTTCCGGGAAAGAATCATAAACCCTTAGTGAAAAAGTGTAAATTTTGATGATTGTTATCACATCCTTAAGTTCTTTTCAAACCCCATGTTTTATGTTAAGTCTCCACCTATGGCTCATATCATGTGCATATCGAACCAAAAAGGCGGGGTTGGCAAGACCACCACCGCCATCAATTTGTCTGCCGCACTAGCAGCCTCGGAGAAGAATACCCTGATTGTGGATTGCGACCCTCAGGCCAATGCCACCACCGGAGTCGGCATTAATAAAAACGGTCTCCAAGACACCTTATATCATGGGCTGATCGGTCGAGCCGACCCGGAGCAACTGATTTTAAACACTGAAATCCGCACCCTGAAAATTATTCCCTCCCGGGTGGAGCTTATCGGTTTTGAAGTGGAAATGATATCGAATCCCGGGCGGGAAAAGATATTGAAAGAATTACTTCACCATGTGAGGGACTCCTTTGAATACATCGTTCTTGACTGCCCTCCGTCGTTGAGCCTTCTCACCATCAATGCCATGACTGCTGCCGATTCGGTTCTCATCCCCTTACAGTGCGAATTTTATGCCCTTGAGGGACTCGGTCAACTACTGCAAACCGTGAAACGAATCAGACAGTATTTGAATCCAAAATTGAAGATTGCCGGTATTCTATTGACCATGTTCGATAAACGGACAAACCTCTCCCATCAGGTGGCAGAAGATGCCGAAAGATATTTTAAGGAGTTGGTATTTAAAACCATAGTGCCGAGGAACGTGCGGTTGGGAGAAGCACCGAGTTTCGGCAAACCGATTCTGTTATATGACGCCACTTCCGCAGGTGCTGAAAGCTATCTTAACTTGGCAAAAGAGATTCTGAACAA
>CAYSUA010000492.1:0-4866 GCA_964433795.1 uncultured Desulfobacteraceae bacterium
TTCAATATTTCTCCCAAGGAAGCCGACGCCACGGATCCCCAGGAGCGGCTCTTTCTGGAAACGGCCTGGGAGACGCTGGAAGATGCCGGATATTCCATCAGTCGCATCAAAGGTGCCGGTTCCGATGTGGGCGTATTTGTAGGGGTGACAACAAACACCTATCTTCTTTTGAACTCGGACACTCCCGGCCTCATGCCAAAGTCACTGCCCTGGTCCATTGCCAACCGGGTTTCCTACACTTTCGATTTTCAGGGGCCGAGTCTGCCGGTGGACACTGCCTGTTCCGCCTCGCTCTATGCGATTCATCTGGCCTGTGAGAGCATCCGCAAAGGAGAGTGCGGATTCGCCCTGGCAGGCGGTGTGAATCTGTATCTTCATCCCTCCAAATATATTCAGTTGTGTCAAACCCGCATGTTGTCGCCCAATGGACGTTGTAACAGCTTCGGTGCCGGCGGGGATGGGTTCGTTCCCGGTGAAGGCGTCGGTGCCGTACTCCTCAGACCGCTGACAGAGGCAGTAGAAAACCGAGATCGAGTATATGCCGTTATCAAAGGGAGTGCCATCAACCATGGTGGCAAAACCAACGGCTACACAGTGCCGAATCCCAACTCCCAGGCCGCTCTCATCGAAACCGCATTGGAAAAAGCCGGAACCGATCCGCGCACCATCACCTATATCGAGGCCCACGGCACCGGCACGGCACTGGGGGATCCGGTGGAAATCAGAGGGTTGACCACTGCATACCGGAACCATACGGCCGACAACCAATACTGTGCCATCGGAGCGGTGAAATCGAATATCGGCCATCTGGAGGCGGCCGCCGGAATCGCCGGGCTGACCAAGATACTTCTGCAGATGGCCCACAAGCAGCTGGTTCCTTCGCTGCATGCAGACACCACAAACCCCAATATTCGATTCAAGGAGACGCCGTTTTATGTCCAGCAAGAACTGGGTGAATGGCAACCTGAAAAAAACGGTCCCAGACGGGCAGGGCTCAGTTCGTTCGGTGCCGGCGGGGCTAATGCGCATTTGATCATTGAAGAGTATCAGGAAAAAGAGTTCAGCGTTCAGCGTTCAGGGTTCAGGGTTGAACCGCAACTAATCGTATTGTCTGCAAAGAATGAGGAGCGACTCAGGGAGTATGTAATTTCCTTCGTGAAGTTCTTGGAAATCGAAAATCGAAAATCGAAAATCGAAAATATTGCATACACCCTCCAGGTTGGGAGGGAGGCCATGGAAGAACGCCTGGCCTTGGTGGTTTCCGGAGTCGAAGAATTGAAGGAGAAGTTATCGAATTTTTACGAGGGTAACCTCGATCCGGATGATTTCAATCATGGAAACATCCAATCTCACCAGGCATCAGGAGACCTGTTCATCGAAGGAGAAGCCGGAGACGCCTTTCTAAAGGTGATCTTCGACAACAGGGACTTAAGAAAAATGGCTCGGCTCTGGGTGTCGGGCGTTGAAATCGACTGGAACCGTCTTAATGGACAAGGACCGTCCCGGCTTCTTTCCTTACCGACCTATCCGTTTGTCAAAGAACGGTATTGGATTTCGAAACCGGATGATCGGGAGCAGCGGAAAGATAGATCCCTGCCTTTGGATGGGCTGGAAAATTTCTTCTACCAGCCGTGCTGGATGCCGCAACCCTTGGATTCGGCCACATTATCCGAGAAACAATCCGGGGACGAAAAGAAGACCATACTCATTATCTGTCCTTCCGAAATATTAAAAATGTCGGCGGCACTGGCATCCCTCCATCCGGACGATACGGTGATGGAAATCCGGTTGGGAAAAGAGACCCGCCGGCATACTGAAAGGGCCTGGGAGATAGATGCCCTGGATCCGCTCTCTCTGGAACAGCGCATGGGGGAGATCGGTCGGGTTGATCATATCTTTTTTCTCGGCGGCATTGTCGCCGGTCGGTCGCGGGTGGAAGATATTAACGCTTTGGAGCAGAACCAGCAATACGGTGTATTGACCCTGTTCAGGCTTATCAAGTCGATGATCCGAAGTGACCTGATGCAACCCGGGCAAAGGTTGTCGGTGATCACCAACGATGTCCATCAAATCCTTTCCAAAGACCGTATCCGGCCCTTTTCCGGAGGCCTCCACGGGTTAACCAAAGTGATTGCAAGAGAACACAAACAGATGGCCGTCAGTTGCATCGATATCAGCCTGGCAGGCAATTTGGAACCGAATCAGAATCTATTCCGAACCCTTCTGCGCCCGGTGGTCGAAGAACCCGGGGAAAAGGACCGTATAGAAGAGATCGCCATCCGGAACGGTACACGGTATGTCCGGGTGATGGAGCCGATCCGATTACCACCTGCAACGGAGACCCCGTTTAAGGAGAAGGGCGTCTATCTCATCCTGGGCGGTTCCGGAGGGATCGGAATTCAGTTGAGCCGATACCTTGCAGTAAACTACAAGGCCCGGATGATACTGATCGGCCGGAGACCGATGGATAAAGAATTTCAGGACCGGCTTGACCGGATTGACGATTTGGGCGGCAAAACGCTCTACATACCGGCCGATGCCACGGACCCGGAAAGCATGCAGGCTGCGGTACGCAAAGCCAAATCATCCTTTGGAAAGATAAACGGGGTCATCCATTCAGCCATCGTATTGAAAGATAAAACACTTTTTAATATGGATGAAGAGACTTTCCGCGCCGTTCTGTCGCCGAAAGTCAGGGGCAGTATTGTCTTATATTCCTCGGTTCGGCAGGAGCCGCTCGATTTCTTCATGTTCTTTTCTTCGGCCCAATCCCATATCGTCAACGCCGGACAGAGCAACTATGCTGCGGCCTGCACGTTTAAAGACGCGTTCGCCCTGTATCTCAACCAGAAAACATCCTACCCGGTTAAGATCATCAACTGGGGGTACTGGGGCAGCATCGGTGTGGTTTCTTCTGAAGAATATAACAGGCGATTTTCCGCCTTTGGAATCGGGTCAATCGAGCCGGAAGAGGGGATGGAAGCCATTCGGCGAATCCTCACCCATCCCGTCACCCAGGTGATGCCGTTCAAAGCAACCGATCGATTTCTCGCATCAGTCGGAATAAAACGACAGGACTTAAAGAAGAAACCGGAAGCTATAGTCGATGTTCGGGGCATATCGATAGAGCCTGAATCCATTGAATCGATCATCGAAAAGATCGTTGCGGAAAGTCTTCGAAATGCACTCGGATTTTCGGGCAAACCCATCGACAGGAGAAAACAATTCTCTGAATATGGAGTCGATTCGGTCATGGGGATTGAGCTGATCGACAGCATCAACGAATTTCTCAATCTCCCGCTAAAGACGACGATTATTTTCGACCATGTAAATGTGGCTGATTTGTCCCAACATATCTACTCCGAATATCGGAATCAGGTATCAGCGGTGTTGTTGTCCATGGAGAATTCAGTTTTTCGTGCCGATCAAGACCAAAGCAGATCCCAAGAGTTTCAAAATGAACCGAAGGATGAAATCTTCGACATCGAACAAAGGGGCGCACGGGAGGGCGATCGTCCTGTAGTCAGTGCTGAAAGGAGTGAGAATATAACCAAAGACGGTACCGGATCAGGACGGGATATCGCCGTTATCGGGATGTCCGGTCGTTTTCCGGGGGCGGAAGATCTGACCGATTTTTGGCAAAATCTCGCCCAAGGAAAAAGCGGGGTTACCGAAGCCCCGAAAAGCCGCTGGGACAGTGCCCTTTATTATGATCCGGATCCCTCACGGCCGGACAAGACCTACTGCAAGTGGGGCGGATTTTTATCCGATATCGATCGATTCGATCCCCTGTTCTTCAGCATGTCCGGAAAAGAGGCGGAGGAGACCGATCCCCAGCAGCGATTGTTTCTTCAGGCATGCTGGAGCGCCCTGGAAGATGCAGGGTATTCCAGCCGGTCGGTGTCCAGTGTTCGGTGCGGTGTGTTTGCCGGTGTGGCACCCGGCGACTATGACGCCATGCTGGAAACGCCGTCGCTGCTCGGAAATGCCACATCCATACTGGTTTCCCGGATATCCTATCTGCTCAATCTCAAGGGACCGAGTGTGGCCATCGATACGGCATGCTCATCTTCCCTGGTGGCTGTACATCTGGGTTGCCAGAGCATTCTCACCGGGGAGAGCGATATGGCCCTGGCAGGGGGCGTGTTCATCAACACCACACCGATATTTCATATCGTTACCAGCAACGGCGGCATGCTGTCCCCCACCGGAAAATGCAAGACCTTTGACGACACCGCAGACGGATTCGTGCCGGGGGAAGGTGTCGGTGTGGTGGTGCTGAAATCGCTCATCCGGGCTGTCGCGGACGGCGATTACATCTACGGCGTGATTCAAGGCTCGGGTATCAATCAGGATGGAAAAACCAACGGCATTACCGCTCCCAGCGGGCGATCCCAGACCGAACTCGAGCTTTCCGTGTATCGCCGAAGCGGAATCAATCCGGAATCCATATCATATGTGGAGGCTCACGGCACCGGAACCAAGCTGGGCGATCCGGTGGAGATCGAAGCGCTGACCCATGCCTTCAGTCAGTATACGGACAGGAGGGAGTATTGTGGGATCGGTTCGGTGAAAACCAACATGGGCCATGCCTCATACGCGGCAGGCGTCGCAGGATTGATAAAAGTGCTTCTGGCCATCCGCCATCGGCAGCAGCCGCCGTCTTTGAATTTTCACACACCCAACCGGCACATCGACTTCAAAGACAGCCCCTTTTACGTGAACACCCGTCTCAGGAATTGGGAAACAGAAGCGGATTGGCCGAGACGTGCAGCCGTGAGTTCATTCGGATACAGCGGAACCAACGCCCATCTGGTAGTGGAAGAGTATAAGGGTTCAGGGTTCAGAGTTCAGGGTTCAGGGTTT
>CAYSUA010000493.1:0-4843 GCA_964433795.1 uncultured Desulfobacteraceae bacterium
GATTTCAACCAAGCGTTTATCCAATCTCATTTGCATTGTTTTTTCTATATCATCCGTTTCCATGTAATAGATTGCTAAATATCGCCCGCGGCCATTAATAATTTCTGGTAACAGTGAAATGTATCGGACAGCCCCAATATAGTCTGGTGAGTCAACAGCGTCCGGGACGTGCCATTTGTTGTACCACCTATTAAATTCATCCTCTCGGGAAGGCGGTTCGGGATACGTTTCGACTACATTTATCCATTTATCCATATGTGATCCTTTTCATTATTAATTAAGCTAATGGACTCTCTATGAACTCGATAATAAAATCGCCCAGAGTGAATATAAAATAGAAAGGCTTCAACTGTTAAAGTTTAGATAGATTGAGACTATTCGTAACGATAACATCTGGGATCAAAAAAAGAAAATATTGGAAAAATTTACTTTTTCAATTTTACGGATATCTAAATAGGGTTTTATCTGAAGTCCCGCGAAGAAGCTAGCGATTAGGTATCGGTTTTGTTGGTCAACAGAGCAAAATTATGTTCAATACTTAAGCGGCGGGATTCTATCCAGAATCCGTAAAATTCAGAAGGCAATAATTTATGGGATATTGCTTTGAAACATGGGTTTAAGGGATCTAATATATAGCCAAATCTTTCAAACACAAAAGCACAAGATCATGGGGTGGGGCATTTCAGTCTGGATCCTGACAATTCATCAATTCCATCGATTCATTTGATATATGATTCAATCTGTCCATCGCAAGTTTTTAGGGCACCCAAAAGTCATGATTACAGCGGTTAGAATCATAAGTCAGCGATGTTGATAAAATATCCCCTTTTTTTGTAATTTTCGGCTTTGCAGGCACTCTATCTTTCTAATGTACATCGCAAGATCAATTCCCATTCACACTATCCTGTAATTTCCCAGATCAAATATTTTCCGCCATAAAGAAATCGTAAATTCAGATCCTGGGTGCTTTTACCTTCCGGTCGGCATATCTTATATTTTTTTGATCCTATGAGCATATTTCCTATTGACAATTTATTTAATAAGGATTACATTATGCTCAAATGAGCATAATGTAAGGAGTCCCAGATGCCACGACCCAAAAAACCGAGATTCGTATCCGCATATCCGGCCATCGCTTCGTTTGTACCCCAGGGGGTGGCCGTAAGGGGTGAAATCTCCATGTCGGTTGAAGAACTGGAGTCGATCCGGCTAAGTGATTTCGAGCACCTTGATCAGGAAACAGCCGCCCAAATGATGGAGGTTTCCCGCCATACCTACGGTAGGATCTTGACCCGGGCTCGCAGCGTCTTGGCAGAAGCAATTGTTACCGGAAAAGCGTTAATCATAGCCGGAGGGACCTATGAATTTCGCGGTATGCGTCGCCGCCGCAGAAGAGGCGGAAGGGGGCGCGGTGTTTAGACCAAATTTTATATTCCATAATTGAAAGGAGGTGATGAATATGCCCAGAAAGGATGGAACAGGCCCGGAAGGAAAAGGTTCGAAAACCGGTCGGGGTCAGGGATCATGTAATCAGGATTCCAAGAATTCCGGTTCGACAGGGCGTCAGCGCCAGGGTTCCGGTCAGGGTTCCGGTAGAGGCGCCGGTAAAGGTGGTGGAAAAGGCCGCGGAAAAGGCGGCCGGAAATAACCGTATCGATCAAACAACACACAACAAAGGAGGCAATATCATGCCAGGTTTTGACAAAACAGGCCCCATGGGTGGAGGTCCCATGACCGGTGGGGCAAGAGGACGTTGCTACCCGGATAGTTCCGGGTATGATCCCCGATTTTATAGAGGGGGTAACAGAGGTTTGGGTTTAAGGCGCGGGTTCAGAGGCGGAGTCGGTCTTCGCATGGGCAGAGGGCGCAGGGCCGGCAGAGGGTACGGTTGGTTTCCGCCCGCAATCGATCCGGGTTTTCCGGCAGATGCAACCGGTGAGGTCGGTATGCTCAAGGCACAAGCCGACTACCTGAAAAACTCGCTGAATGCAATCACCGAACGCATCGATGCGCTGGAGAATAATTCCGCCCAAGCAACTTAAATCGGCTGCAGAGAGGCTAGATTTACTGCATTGTATTAAGGGGTGGTCAAATGACTGCCCCTTAATCTTTGAAAATGGTGACCTAGACAACCGTTTGGCAGTGCGCGTGCACAAGATCGTTCCTGAAATCGTTATAGATGATCAATCTTTGATCCTCCAGACAGAAGCGGATATATTTTACCCGCTCAACCCCTTTGATACCATCAAATTGGATATTAAATACTCATCTCTCCCTTTTGAAAGAGCCATCCATATTATATCAACACCATAGTGTTGAAGAAAAAGATTTTGGGGGTTAATAAAGATAGGGTTTTATACTCAATTCTAAGACTATTATCTTATAAACTATATACGGTAGCGAGTTTTCCAGCCTGGTATAAAAATTGCTGTTAAATACTATTGAAACAGCAGTATACTGTAGAGCCTGTCGCAAGAGATCAGTTCAGTACGATAGATTTAAGGAGGATACGATGGCTTTGGTTGAAATCGACAATATTTCTAAGAATTATCAGATGGGTGAGGTTCAGGTCCCTGCGCTCAGAAATATAACACTATCCATTGAGGAGGCGGCCTTTGTATCTTTTGTGGGGCCTTCCGGAAGCGGTAAAACCACTATGTTGAACATTATCGGATGCTTGGATAAGCCTACGGAAGGAAATATTATCGTAGACGGAAAACAGGTGGATGCTTTGGATCGGAAACAGAGCGCGATCTTTAGGGGTTCCGTCCTTGGATATATCTTCCAGGCTTTTAACCTTTTCCCGGTGCTGACCGCCTATGAAAATGTTGAATACCCATTGGTGATGGCTAGAAAAGAGCAGTCCGCAAATCGTAAACAACAGGTACTGGAAGTACTTGAAGCCGTAGGGATGATCGATCAGAAAGACAAACGCCCTGATCAGCTTTCAGGTGGCCAGAAACAGCGAGTCGCCGTGGCGCGTGCCCTGGTGACCCGGCCGAAATTGGTACTGGCTGATGAACCCACGGCTAACCTTGACCGCAAGACCGCCATAAATGTTATCCGTCTGATGCGGAACATGCGGGATGAATTCAACACGACATTCATATTTTCCACTCATGATCCGGGAATCATGGAGGAGGCCGAGGTCATTCATAGCCTCGAAGACGGTAGACTTATTCACCCCAAACAGCGTTCATCGAGGGTGCAGGAGGAGAAAGAATGATTCGAATTATTAAAATAGCCGTTCGAAATCTGATGCGTTTCAAGAGACGAACTCTGCTCACCTCGCTGTTGATCACACTGGGGGTACTGATGGTCATTCTTTTTTCAGGACTATCCGGATCATTTAAAGCGATGATGATCGGCCAGATTACCGATGCCAACCTTTCCCAGATACAGATCCACAAAAAAGGGTATGTCTCTTCCATGGATGCAATACCCCTAAACCTCAACCTGAATCGCAAGGGGTACGCCAAAATCGAAGGTATTCTAAAAAACCATCCTTTGGTTGATTCTTGGGCCCCGCGGATTAAGCTGGGAGCCATGCTGAGCAACTATTCAGAGACCACCAACATCCGGCTGAATGCCATCGATCCGGAAAAAGAAGTAGCCGTATGTCCTGCCGTGGGGGACCGGATGACATTCGGGGAAAAGGGCGGGCGGAAAAAACTCATCAGGCCGGGTGAGATCATTATCCCGGACAAACTGGCCAAAGGCATGAAAATGAAAAACGGAGACACCGTGGTGCTGGTTGCCAACAACAAGGACGGTTCGGTAAACGGTCTAAATTTCACCGTGGCGGGTATCAGTGAGGTTATCGTCGGTCCCCAGGGAAAGGAAGGCTATATTCATATCGAGGACGCCAGAGAGCTGCTTCGCATGGAACAACCGGAGATCACGGAGGTGGCCGTTCGCCTGAAAGATTTCGATATGCTTGAACCTGCTTATGAAGACCTCAAATCAGCACTGGCGGATTTCAAAAACAAAAAGGGGAAACCGGCCTTTGAAACTCACACCTGGGAAAAACTCTCCCCGTTTTTTAATATCGCCAAAATGATCGATCTAATGTCCGCTACCATGAAACTCATTATGATTTCAATTGTTCTCATCAGTATTTTAAATGTCATGATCATGTCGGTTTATGAGCGGGTTAGAGAGATCGGAACCATGTCCGCCATCGGAACCACGCCCGGCAAAATCATGGCCCTCTTTCTGACCGAAGGATTCACTCTCGGGTTGATCAGTATTGGGGCCGGAAATATTATCGGTGTCGCCGGGATTTTCTTTTTGAATATCTATAAAATCCAGTTTTCTTTCGGCAGGATGGACAACCTGCTGCTGGCGCCTTCCGTCAGCTTTACCGAGTTGTTCTGGCTGTCGGCCATTGTGTTTGTTGTTTCGGTTCTTGCCAGTCTGTATCCGGCCTATAAGGCATCAAAGATGGAACCGGTCGATGCCTTGGGGCACATCTAATAAAGGAGAAAGGAAATGATAAAGTCACTATCGATGATGTTTATGTGCCTGTTGCTTGCCGTACCGGTTTATTCAGATGATGGAAACACAATCCTTCAAAAGGTGGATCGAAACCTAAACCCCGAGGCCTTTGAAATGTACCGCAAGTTGATCAATATTGAACCCAACGGTGCGAAAAAAGAGTTCATCATGTACTCTGTTAAAAAAGGCCGTGATCAGATTGTATCCGTCTTTTTGTCCCCTGCCAGTGAAAAAGGCCGGGCCACTTTGCGGGTGGAGGAAAATATGTGGCTTTACATTCCGAATGTCGGCAAACCGATCCGCATCACCAGCCTCCAGTCAGTGACCGGAGGAATATTCAACAACG
>CAYSUA010000494.1:0-4833 GCA_964433795.1 uncultured Desulfobacteraceae bacterium
GCGTTTGGGATTTTGAATTTCGGTCATTGTGATTTGTTTGGTATTTGATATTTGTAATTTGGAATTTCCGATTTATCCGGGTTAGGCAAGCGCATAGCACTTTCGGTTTACATCGTACCGGACCAATCCCTGCCTTGATGAACTATTCAGGTGTCTTGATATCTCAGACGGATTCAGACCCAATTTCTCTGAGATCTCGACCGTTGAAAAGGGTCTTTCCCGCAGGAGCAACATGATTTGGCTGATTGCCAGTTTATCCAAAAATAATTCATTAAATAACGCATTTACCTCGTCACTTTCGAAAAATTCTTTATACGCTTCTTCTGATTTAGACGGTACCCTAAGCCTTTCTCTTTCCACGAGTTTAAGGTAGGGGACTAATTTTCTAACCGCTTCAAGTTTGAGCCTCAATTCATTTACGTCTACTCCTTCGCCCTTGCCAAACGGTCCTAACTCCTTCACCTTCTTGGTAAAATCATTGGTAACCTCGGCTAATAGGTTTCCATCAGCGCCGGACATAAATTCGATCCTCAGCCTTTCCGGGTTCAGGCCGATGGTGTCCATTATTTTTCGGCATAGATGCACATTGCTTAATGCATCGTAATTTCCATGAGTAATATAATTACATTCATTTAACCGGCAGCCACCGATAAACACGCCGTCTTGTCCGTTTATGAAGGCCCTGAGTATATGTTCCAGGTCGACTCTACCGGAACACATGACACGAATGAGCCTGATTTCAGTTGTATATTGCAGTCTGGAAACTCCAGCCAGGTCAGCAGCGCCATATGCTCACCAATGGCATACAAAACCTAATATGCTTGGTTTGAATTCAAATTCCGTGCTCATTCGATCACTTCTCCTCTAGGATTCATCCCGGTCTTGCTCATTCGTATCTGCCTAAGCATCTCCAACCACCGCTTCAATTTGTCGTATAATCTCTTCCTCTGAAATCGCCGCATCAATCTGGCTGCAAAGCTCGTCATCGGTAAAGTGTTTCAGCACAATCGCACTTGTTGGACATTTTGCGCTGCAGACACCGTCGCCTTTACAGAGAATAGGATTCACCCATGCTTTTTTGCCCTTTGGTGTATCAATAAATTCTATGGCATCATACGTACATGCTGTAATACATGCCCCACACGATACACAATCGTTCTCTTTTACCTCGCAAACAGATCCGGAGGCGGTGACGGTATCGTGTGAGAGAAGCGTTAAGACTCGTCCGGCAGCGCCATAAGCTTGGTTAATCGTTTCCTGTATATGCTTAGGATAGTGAGCGGTTCCACACAGATAAACACCGTCCGTAGCAAACTCAACAGGTTTTAATTTAACATGGGCTTCTTTAAAGAAGTCATCCGGACTCAACGTTACCTTGAATAATCCGGATACTTCATGGGTAGAAGCTGCGGGAATAACAGCGGCAGCCAAAGAAAGAACATCGGCATCTATTTCAAGCCGTTGACCTAAAATGGAATCCAATACGGTTACCCGTAAATTTTCTTTACCACCCTCTTTGGCAGCTGCCACCCGGGGCTTGTCATCCGGCTCATAACGGATAAACTTGACATCTTTATCCGACGCCTCTCGGTAATAATCCTCTCTGAACCCATACGTTCTCATGTCCCGAAAGAGAATGTAGATATCCATCTCGGGATTTACCTCTTTTAGTTTCAAAGCGTTCTTTACGGCATGACTGCAACAAACCCTGCTGCAGTAATTTCTGTCCTCATTTCTGCAGCCAACGCATTGGATCATCACCAGACTCTCGGCATTAATTATTGTTTCTTCTCCTTTGGCGATCTGCTCTCCCAACTCAATATGGGTGAACACCTTATCGTTTTCTCCATAAAGGTATTCGCTAGGTTTATAAACGTCAGCACCTATGGCAAGGACGGAAGCACCATGTTTTATCTCTTTGACACTGCCTTCGGTTTCCACCGTGGTTATGAAATTCCCCAGATAACCGGAAACATCCGTGATGGTGGCTTCATGAGACACATGTATCAAGGGATTATTGTAAACTGAGCGGATCACGTCATCCAAATAAGCTTGAACATCCATCCCTTCTATGGTGGTGTGAATTCTTCGTGCCATTCCTCCTAAGTCTTTATCCTTTTCAACCAGGTGGACCTCATGTCCCTGTTTGGCTATGGAGAGCGCACAGGTCATGCCGGCGATACCGCCGCCAACCACCAGGGCGGTCTTGTTTACCGGCAGATCAAATTCCTGTAACGGCTCCAAATAGCGGGCTCGTGCCACCGACATCCGTGTGATATCCTTTGCTTTTTGGGTGGCCTCTTCCTTTTGCTTGGAATGGACCCAGGAGCAATGTTCTCTGATATTCGCCATTTCACAGTAATATTGATTAAGTCCCGCCTCCCGAAGGGTATCCCGGAATAACGGTTCAAGGGTCCTTGGGGAGCAGGCGGCGATCACCACACGATTGAGCCCTTTTTCCTCTGCCAGGTCCGTTATTTCCTTGGCAGAATTCGTTGCACATGAAAACAGCTGTTCCTGAGCGTAGACAACATTGGGTAGGGTTAAGGCATATTCAACTGTGGAAGGAACATTTACGACACTTCCGATATTAGCCCCGCAATGACACACAAAGACGCCTATTCTTGGCTCCTCTTTGGAGACATCCCTTTCGGTTGGATATCTCCTTTCTTTGGCCAGCTTCCCTCGACGGTAGTCAAGGAGTTCACCACATTGGGCGCCGGCCCCGCTGGCTGTAAAAACCGACTCCGGGATATCCATAGGACCCTGAAAGGCGCCGCTTACAAAGATTCCGGGCCTGTTGGTCTTCATGGGATTGGAATGAATTGCTTTACTGAAACCGTGTGAATTGATCTCTATTCCGAACTGATTTGCCAGCCCCTCATAATCAGCAGGAGGATTCAATCCAACGGATAATACCACCATGTCGAATTCTTCCTCTTTTACGCCATCGTCGGAAGTCGCATATCTTATAACTACATTCTTGCTTTCCGGGATCTCTCTATCTATGGATACGTAGCTTCTGATGAATTGAACCCCGGGAAGTTGTTCTGCTCTTTGGAAGTATCGTTCAAAATCCTTGCCATGGGAACGAATATCGTTATGGAATATCGTGCACTCTGCCTCAGCAATATGATCCTTTGTCAAAATTACCTGTTTCTGGGTATAGGTACAGCATACACCTGAACAATAGCTGTTCTCACCCTCGATAACCCGTCTGGAACCAACGCATTGAATCCAGGCTATTTTTTTTGGATGCTGTTTGTCGGAAGGGCGCAATACCTCTCCATCGTAAGGCCCGGTAGAGGATAACAGCCGTTCGAAGTCGAGACTGGTGACCACGTTTTCCATCGTTCCGTAGCCATATTCATCCTTCACCTTAGGATCAAATGGCTCGATACCGGAGGACAGAATTATCGCTCCCACATTTACTTCTGCCTTCTCCGCCGTTTGCTTGAAATCTATGGCGTTATTCTTACAGACGCCTCTGCAAATATCACATTTATTCTCTTTAAGATAAAGACAGGTTTCATCAATATATGTGATGAGGGGAATTGCTTGTGAGAAGTATACATGGATGGCTTTGTTGTCCGATATTTCCTGATTAAATTGATCCGGGTATTCCACCGGGCAGTATTTTACACAGGTCGCACAACCCGTACATCTATCCTCTATAATGTATCTGGGCTTCTTGGTGAGGGTGACTTTGAAGTCTCCTGCTTCCCCTTCTATACCGTCAACTTCAGTAAATGTCAGAATCTCTATATTTGGATGCCGGCCGACCTCGACCAGTTTGGGAGAGAGAATTCACATAGAGCAGTCATTGGTGGGAAAGGTCTTGTCAAGCTGGGCCATATGGCCGCCAATGCTCGCCCCTTTCTCGACCAGGTAAACCTTAAAACCGGCAGTGGCAAGATCAAGAGAAGCTTGAATACCGCTGATCCCTCCGCCAACAACCATAACGTCTCCAAAACTATTGCCTTCAAGACTTGAAGAAAATTGTTGAATTATTTCTTTTGGCAATACTTCGTTTTCCACTTTCTATCACCTCATCATAATTTTTAGATTCTATAACCCAAAAGAAGGCTAAACCTCTGAGGGGCTATTAATTCCGAGTATTTGCGGAGTATTGGAGTACTGGAGTGATGGAGTAATGACTCAAAGACCGGTTTTTCTTTTACAACACTCCAATACTCCATTACTCCAACACCCCAACTGAATAGTTCCTGAAATTTTTAAACTTCTTTAAATAACCTTTTTATTGCTTATCGTTCCGTTGCCTAAATCACATCATTGACAATTTCCGTGATGTCTTTAATCTCCAGGACGTCATCATACTCAAGGTTCAAGCGGCTTTCTTCAAAATTGGTGATACAATATGGGCAGGACGTTACCAGCACCTCGGCCGCATGCTCATTTGCCTGTTTTAGCCTGAGGTCTGAGAATCGTTCTTCCATTGGTGTGTCCATCCAAATCCTGCCGCCTCCCCCGCCGCAGCAGAGACTATCTTTGCGTGAATCAGCCATCTCGATCAATTCCAGACCGGGTATTTTCTTTAAAACGTCTCTGGGCTCATCATAGATGTCATTATGCCGGCCCAGGTAGCATGGGTCATGATACGTCACTTTCTTTTCATATTCCTTGGTGAGTTCAAGCCTTCCCTCATCAATGAGTTCTCGTAAATACTGGGTGACATGAATCACCTCGAAGTTCACCATAAATTCGGGGTACTCGTTTTTAAAGGTGTGAAAGCAATGGGGGGACGAAACAAGAATTTTCTTCACCCCGTTGTCGATAAACGTTTTGATGTTTTCCCTGGCCAGGTTTTTAAAT
>CAYSUA010000495.1:0-4832 GCA_964433795.1 uncultured Desulfobacteraceae bacterium
ATATTCAACACGCGGCTAAAGCGCCTGCGCTGCGCGTGACCAAAACCGGTTTGTCCGGGTTAGGCATCCTTATAATGCTAACACCAAAACCGAAATTTTCAAGATATGGGGTTTTAAAATTGCTTCTAAGAAGCGATTACATTTTCAAACCAATCTAAAGAAGCCTGATCCATGACCTTCATTCTTTTGGCCAGAGCCGGTGAAAAGAGGGCAAGCGTTCCCGATGATTTGGCGCAGGGCTCACCTTTCGGATCATAAATAACCGCCTCCAAAACCGCACTGGTTTGACGCCGAACTTCAACAATTCGACCTTCCGCCTTAAGGTGATCTCCGATATAGACCGGTTTGAGAAAGTCAACGGTCATGGTCCGCGTCATGGTAATGCGCTTTACTAGATACAAAGCGGTCCAGCTCATCACTTCATCCAGGATCGTGGATAAAATCCCACCATGGATCACATTGTTCCATCCGCATAGATGATCCGGTACCGTAAGCTCTGTGAACACGGTTTTTTCATCGGTAAAAAATTCCATTTTAAGCCCTGATGGGTTAATCGGGCTGCATGCAAAACAATTATGCGTATCTGTATTTGGCAATTTTTTATAGGATTCGTTTTCATTCATCTTGTCAATCGCTCCGCTGCTGGATTTTGATGCATTATGACACCGTTGATGATGGTTATATACTATCGTAAGGACCCTATTCAATACCATTATGTGGTTATAAATAAAGGCCAAGGATTTACCGGAGAAGGCTTTGGAGGTGATCCGATTCGTGCGCGTGTGACTGTATGAGTGGTTTAGGGAGCGTTACATCGAACAGCATGCAGATTGATCAATAGACCCGAACTATTGAATTTTCCGGGATGCTATGTTTGTCTCGAAGCCCTGTTCGGTGTTACGCTCCCTTATGCACGAGTTTCACACGTCCGCGAATCGGATTATCTTCAAAGCCGGCGTGGCTCAACTTGCACTTTCTATATAACCAGATCTCATTATTGCAAGGCCGGTTCGGGCCGAAATCAGTATCTGAAAAGGGTTTGGGCGATCAGGTCTGATTTCCGGTCGCATAGTTTCTGTCCAGTTTGCCGTAAATGACCGGCAGAGAACTCATATCCGGAGGGGTGAATCCGAAGACGATTTCAAGAAATGTCATGGTGATGCGGTAAGTGGCTCCCCACAACCGTTCGGAACCCTGAATAAAGCTGGGAAAATCGCTTGTCGTTGCATTATTCCAGTGCCTGCGGGGAATTTCGCTGCTGAGTCGATAGCATGCGTAGTTTTTTGGATTTAAAAGATCTTTGAGGGGAATATAAACCAGTTTCTCAACTTCCCAATTGAGAGCGAACCGTTTCTGACGAGGGACCCAGCAAACCAGGGGGTAAATATCCCGGCGAAACATGGCAAGTTGTTGAAGCGGCAAAGGGCCGAGGAATTTAACACCCAAAGGATTCAGACGCATCTCCTCATAACCTTCGCGTAGCCCGCTTGCAAAAAAGAGTCTCAAATCTCCTGCCGCGTCGAGATATTGATTCTTCCAGATTTTCCAGTACGGCCAACGCCTGAGGGGGGATCCGGGTATTTTCAGAAATTTAGCAATAAATGGATCGAGTCGTTGGGATACGCCTCCACCGGGGCAGCATAAATCTCCGGGTTGTCTCACCCGTGTGGATCGTTTGTTTAAAATAACGCAGGGTCCTTGGGTGGATGGGGCATTGCCGCAGTTGGGTCCCAGGAGAAACAATACCGAAGACGGAATGGGATGTTGACGGTTGCCGGCATCAAAAGATACCGGTTCCTGTTGATTCTGTTCGTGTAATGCGTCGTTTATCCGATGTAATAATAATGGGGGATCTTTTAACAGGTTCTTTTGTGGTGTCATAGCGGGTGAGTTTATATCATTGAACTGAAATCGAAAAGGGAAAAAAGGTTTTTTTAGCTGATAATCTATCAACATTTCAGCCCGTCAAGTATTCTGATATCGATAAATTCGTATGCATAAAATATCTTGACGGGAATCTAAATAGATACCTCGAGTTGGGTAGAGGCGCTGCGGTCATCAGGCCGATTAGACGTACGAGAACGGGTGAAAAATCTCCTGCTCAACGATCTGGCCGTGTGGTGCGATATGGTGGCTGTTGAACTCTGGAATGGGGCAAGAGGAGATTACGAGAAAAACAAATTGATTGAACTTGAAAAACAAATAACATGCTTGCCAACCACTATAGAAGTTTGGCAACTGGCCCGGAGTCTGGCGCAAAGATGTCGAAAGGCCGGACACACTATGCCATCTGCCGACCTGGTTATTGCAGCGTGTGGTTTATCCCATAATGTTTCCATAGAACATTGCGACGAACACTTCGATTTGATTATTACCGCCGCCAACACATTTTAGGGAATCCCATTAATTCTCATCACAATTCGTATCGGCTGCGGCCGGACCGGAGAGTTTGAATCACCACTAATCCAGAATACGATGTGGGTGTATCTGTATATTTATCCCGCCGCAGAGCCTTCTCCTTGAAATTCAATAGATTACCGTGGTATCAATGTCGTATCGATATATTGAATCCGGACCCCTTTAAATGTTATTGATATGAAGTCGTGTATTTTGACGGATAACCTTACGAAGGTGATGATATCCGGAACCGTATAATCACTTGTTAGAAGTATAAAAAATGAAATTTTCTTTGGATAGACATCGCATAGACAAAATTTCAAAAGAAGAAATGGTGTCCGAGCTCAAACGTGTTGCGGAGTTCTATGAGTTCCGCAGGTTTTCTGGTCGTGAGTTTGACGCGGTGTCCACGCTCTGCAGGCGTGCCGCAGTTATCAAAGCCTTTGATTCATGGGACATTGCCTTAGAGGCAACCGGTCTGGATCTCAAACCCCACAGAAATAGAAGGAAAGACACCATTCCAGAAGTTGAGTTGTTTCATGAAATGGAACGTGTCTGGAGGCTGCTTGGGCATCGTCCATCTAAAACAGAATGGGAGTCTCTAACACCCAGGTACTCTTACACCACATTTAAGGCGCGGTTCAACGGATGGGTCAACGCTTGTGCGACTTTCATAGAGTTTAAATCAGACGAGAATGCCGCAGCATTTGACAATCGGGATGTGGAACAAACAGGCAATCAGAACAGACGGCGAACTGCAATAAGGAATGAAGAAAAACGGAATATCCCATTGAAACTCAGGCTCGATGTTCTAAAGCGAGACAAGTTCCGGTGTGTTTTCTGTGGCAGCAGCCCGGCCATAGAGGCTGGTGTTGTGCTTCACATTGACCATAAGATTGCCTTTTCCAAGGGTGGTAAAACAACTATTGAAAATTTGCAATGTCTTTGTGGTGACTGCAATTTGGGAAAAGGAAAGAGAACCGTCGGGAAATAGAAACTTCTAACAAGGCTAATTCAGCCGACGCAAAAAGCCGCGCGGCTGATTAGCGGCGTTAGGTGAAGGGACATCGTATGAGAAAAATGGATAAGGATAAAGTTGGTATGGCTGCTGAGTTTGCTGTAGCAAGTGAACTGGCGCGTAGAAATATCTATGCCCAGCCTACTTTTGGTCATCTTAAAAGAACAGATTTACTTATTTTGGATAAGGATGGCGGCTTGTTGCGAATTGAAGCCAAGGGAAAACAGGGTTCGCAGTGGCCCAATTGTAAAGGCATATCAGACCATAAGTCCATTCTTGTTCTCGTTGATTTCGCAAAAAAATCAGAATTGGATCGACCTGATTTCTACATATTGACCTTTGACGACTGGAACTCTTTTGTTGAAAGCATTATTAAAAAGTTTCCGGATAAGGGTATTGAAATTGATTCTGATAATTGTCCAGTTTGGACCAAACAAGTTAAGAATGGCAAACCATATAAAGGCTCCGGTATTACGGTCAAGGATGTTATTCAATTTAAGGAGAAGTGGGAGAAAATTCCACAGCTCTTGCAATAGCGCACCGAACAAGGCGTTTCACAAGACCGGGCGATAAAACGCTCGCCCGGCCTGTGAACTTCCCGTTATGGTCAAAATGAATTCATTGAGAATTACACCTTCAGAAATAATTGTTCCGATATTTGGCTACGAGAAAGATAAGGACAAATGGTTGTTTCTTGGTTCAGGATTTTTCTTTGAGTGCCCTCCTTTTTTAGCAACGGCAAGTCATGTTGTCGAAAAGAAATTTGACAAGGTAGCTATTTACATTATCGAAGAAAAGAAATTCTATTATGCGTCAGCAGTTATAGGAAATAAAGAAATTGATTTAGCGATCTTGAAAATTGAAAAATATGTGCCCCAGTTTAGTTGCAAGCTGGGGAATGATCAACAAATTGTTTTTACCAAACCTGTTTATTGTTATGAATATGGCACAACTATTAAGATAGGGGATAAAATCGCTGTTTCACCTGCAACAAGAATGGGAAATATCACTAGATTGTTAAACAAAAAGGATATTTATGGTGTGGCAGGTGAAAACATGCTTGAGCTTTCTTTTCCTGCCCTCAAAGGTGCTAGCGGTTCACCAGTTGTATTGATAGAAAACGAGCTAATATTGCTCGGCATCATTATTGGGAATATCAGTTATCATTTAATGCCAGCTCAAATAGAAACGATTCTCGACCAAAACAATGAATGTTTTGAAGAGGTTCAGTATTTGATGCCTCTGGCATTAGCATTGAATGTTAAGCACTTAAGTAATTTTTATAGTGAGATAAAAAAACAAATATAAAACCATAACATCGGCATTAAGGGCGACGGCAAAAAACCGCCGCACCTTATGCCGGGCGTTGAGGCTGTCGAAAAAGTAAATAATTCTTCTATTAGTAGTAATAATTGCG
>CAYSUA010000496.1:0-4819 GCA_964433795.1 uncultured Desulfobacteraceae bacterium
AGCTAACCCGGCTTCGCTCTGAAGAGCTTCGCCGCGGTCGCCCCGCCATTTTATCGGGTCGAAGCCAAAGGCGAAGACTGATCATCCCTGTAGCAAGCTACAGGGTATTCTGGCGAAGGCGAATAACCGAACATTAGGCCAAATGGATGAATAGACAAATGTCATTTAAAGAAAAAACCGATCAAAGAGCGCTTTCACCCTGGAAAATCATAAAAACCAAGAAATTAATTGAAGACAAATGGCTGACGCTTCGGGCTGATACGTGCGAAACGGAAAGAGGGATTATCGTCGATCCCTTTTATGTTGTAGAATGTTCCGATTGGGTTGAAATAGTTGCATTTAATGATAACGAAGAAATTCTTTTGATTCAGCAATACCGGCACGCTACCGGTAAAATATCTACTGAAATACCCAGTGGCATCATGGAATCGGAAGATGCTTCGCCCATTGAAGCTGCAAAGCGGGAATTGTTGGAAGAAACCGGATGCTCGGCAGAACGGTTTGAGCATGTGGGATGGCTCCACCCCAACCCTGCCAGACAAAACAATAAAAACCATTGTATCCTGGCTTTGGGAACGAGAGTGATTCAAGAGCCCAAACCGGATCTAACGGAAGATATTCGGTTTGAATTCGTGCCCCTTAAAAAACTGATTGAACTGATTGAAAAGGGCACTTTTTTTCAAGCACTGCACATTTCCAGCCTGTTTCTGGCATTAAAGCATAGAGGTTTGATAGCGTTTAAGTTCGATTAGAAGCATCCAATACTAGGGTAACTTATGAATCCGAATCTGATCATATTCGATTGTGATGGGGTTCTTGTAAACAGCGAACCCATTGCCAGCCGAATCTTTCATGAGCTTATCTCGGAGATCGGGCTTAATATCAGCCTCGAGGAAACGGTTCGGCAATTTGAAGGGTTATCGGATCAGGATAGTATCCGAATCATTGAAGAAAAGCTGAGACGGCCTGTTCCGGGCAGCTTTATGGAAAATCACGACAAACGGCTTTTTGAGGCGCTCTCAAGGGAACTGGATCCGATTCAAAATATCTCTATCGCCTTAGAGAGAATTTCTATTCCCATCTGTGTGGCGTCCAGCGGTCCGTATGCAAAGATACGTCTTTCCCTTGGTGTAACTCAACTGTTGCCGAAATTTGAAGGCAGGATTTTCAGTGCCGTTGAAGTCAGCCGGGGCAAACCGTTTCCGGATCTTTTTCTGCATGCAGCAGACAAAATGGGTGTCTCTCCCCAAAATAGTATTGTTGTTGAAGATTCGGTATACGGTGTTCAAGCCGGTGTTGCCGCGGGTATGGCTGTTCTCGGCTATGCAGAACGAACAGATCCTGAAGTTTTGAAAAAAGCCGGTGCAACCATTTTTTATGATATGCTCGATTTGCCTGAATTGATAGAAAATTTACACCCTGATTGAGCGAAAGTCGAGGATGCTCCATATCCAAGGCGTCCGAGGGCGAAGCTGTAGTCCACTACCGCGAGCCCTCGGCAACGAAGGAGATGGGGTATCCTCGGCTTTCCCGTAGGGTAAATAAAATGGAGGATATTTTCTCAAATTATATATCACTAATATAAACGTTATCGATTATTGCTTCAATTCATATAATTGACCATATTATCATTAACTTATAACACCCCTACGTTTTATTTACGATCGATTAGGATTATAGATTAAGCATGATTTTACAGGTATCTATTTCCGGATCGTTCACCATAAGAAGACCTTTTTTCGCTTCTTCCAGATCCAGCCGGTGTGTAACAAAGACCTTTTCGATTTCCTCTCCCCTCTCCTTTAAGAGTTCAATCGCCTCGGGAATCATGTTGCTGTTTCTCGTTCCGAGCAGATGAAGGTGTTTCTGGATGTGAATATACGGGACATAGCTGACCTCATCGAAAATGAGCCCGACGACGACAACACGGCCGCAAATCGATGCAATCTCCATGGCGGGTTTGAAATTGGCGGCCACGCCGGCACATTCCATAACCACATTGGCGCCTGCCTGATCGGTAAAATCCATAACAGCGCCGATCATGTCCGATTCTTTTACGTTAACCGCTCGATCCACCCCTAATGTTTCGGCTCTTTCAAGGCAGGAATCCTGGATATCGGTAATGATGACCGGATGGTTATTCCTTTTCGCCGCGAGCAAGCACGCCAGGCCGATGGGGCCGGCACCCAGAATAGCAATGGTATCTCCGGGAAACAGTTGTGCAATCTTGGCCGATTCCAGCCCGATCCCAAGCGGTTCTGCCAGGGCGGCCATGGTATACGGCATATCGGAAGGAATCGGATAAACGTTCTGCTCGGGTACCGACAGGTATTCCTGGTACCCGCCGTCAACGTGCACCCCCTTAAACTCTAAATTACAGCAGTTGTGGGAAAAATCGATTCTGCAGCTATAGCACTGATCACATGCAGTTGCCGGTTCCACAACCACCCGTTCGCCGGATTGGCGTTCTTTAACTTCAGGACCGACCTGGACAATTTCACCGGCCATTTCGTGGCCTAAAATTCTCGGGAATGTAACCACCGGGTGATGTCCCCCGAATATATGGGCGTCGCTACCGCATATGCCCACCGCCCGGATCCTCACGAGAACTTCTCCGGCCTTGGGTTCGGGAATATCCCGCTCTACCATTTCCATCTCCATGGGTCTCGGCACAACCATTGCTTTCATGTCAGCCTCCTGTGGGCAATCGTTTTAAAATACAGATATCAAGTTCATAATCGAATAGTTAATCCATCGGATGATGCTAAAACAAAGCGTTTCAACTATAGTCATATCTGATTATTGACTTCAACCGGTTTTGCAATTAAAGCTTCACTTATTCCTAAAGCGCACTTACTACCATGTGCAGAATATAGTTTGCATGATGATAAAATGTCTAACCACCCGCTTTGCTCGAGTCACCGAGTTCACAGAGGATGTTAATATTCTTCTATTTGCCGGGAGATATCGGCAAATAAAAAGGGTCACGCCTTCGATATATATAGGATTTAACCATAAACCCGGAGGGTTGAGAGCTTTTTTCGATCGGTCGTCTCCCCGATCGGAAAAAAATAAACTTTCTCTGTGCTCTCTGTGTCCCTGTGGTTAATTCGCTGTTAGCCAGTGGAAACAATTTAATTCACTCAGCAATAAATTATCAATCGGTCAATTTTAGCCGATTGACACCAAACCGTATCCCCTGATAAGAAATCGAGCTGCTAGGTTAATTCACCGGTACAGCAATTGGTTTTAAAACATTTTCAACTGAAAAGGTCGTGTGAACAATGGCAAAAAATGAAAAAAACTGGGTTGTCGGAATTACGGATAAAATAGTCCCCCCGCCCGAAATTGAAAATACTGCATTTCCAGAGGCTGATATTCGGGTACTACCGGATTGGCGCGAATCAAAAGAGAATATTGCCCAATGGAAAGAAGTCGATGCACTTCTCGCCTGGCATTACGTCGTGGATCCTTCTACCGTTCAATTGTTGGATCGTTGCAGAATAGTTGTTCGATTCGGAGTCGGCTATGAGAAAATAAACATAAAGGCCCTTTCAGAAAGAAATATAGTATTCTGCAATAACCCGGATTATGGTACGGAAGAAGTGGCAGATACGGCTTGCGCCATGATTCTTAATCTCCATCGCAAAATCGCCTCCCACGATCGCGAATGCCGTTATTTTAAAAGTGGCTGGCAGGATAACGTTCTCGCCCCTATGGAACGAACATCCGACGCCTCGGTCGGAATCATTGGTGTCGGGCGTATCGGAACTGCCGTTATCAACCGACTGAAAGCATTCGGATTCAAGATCTTCGGGTATGATCCGTATCAACCGTCCGGTCACGAAAAAGCAATCGGATATATTCGTACCACTTCTGTTGCTGAACTACTGGAAAAATCTCAATTTGTCAGCTTCCACTGCCCGTTGACAGATGAGACCCGGGGCATGGTTGATGGGGAATTTTTAAGCCAAATGAGGCCCGCTTCTTCACTTGTTAATACTGCCCGGGGCGGAATTATTTCGGATCTGAGCTTAATTGAAGACGCTCTCAGAAGCGGACATCTGGCTTCTGCGGCACTTGATGTTCTTCCGGATGAACCGCCAAAAGACGATCCGCTTATTCTGGCATGGCGACAGGATGAACCATGGATTCGCGGACGGCTGTTGATAAACCCGCATACGGCATTTTATTCCGAGAAGGCATGGTACGAAATGCGATATAAAACGGCTGAGACCGCCAGGCTATACCTTCTAGAGGGAAAAATAAGAAACCGGATTCCCGAGTAATCACATTCACATTCGAACATCCCATTCGAAATTACCCGAGAGTGTAGGGATCAGCCTGTATTGCCAGACTTAAGTATTGCCGGTCCTCCTCAAACATCAATTTCTTGTCCACCATCATTCTGAGAAACGGTATAATTTGATCTTCCCGTATGGTGGTTTGAAACCGATGAATAATGTCTTTTATGGTTTGACGGGTTTGGCAGAAAAGATAAATCTCCCTCGATCTTCCCTCAAGGCGGTGGGTGACGGGTTTGCTGTCTATGCACTTTTGACGGATAATCATAAACTCTCTCCCGTCCCGATAGCTGAGAATAGGAGATCCGCCGGCAAGATTGGTATACATTTTTTGCCACTGCCTTATCTTTTTCTTAACCGGCTGCCACAGTTTTCTCTGATAGGTAAGATCTCCGCGGTAGGATTGAATGATGAATTGAATATGACCCGATATCTCTTCAGGGAACAATACAGAATAATTCGGGTGGTTCGAAACCTGCCGGATACCGTAATGCTTCGGATTTTCCCAAACCGGG
>CAYSUA010000497.1:0-4785 GCA_964433795.1 uncultured Desulfobacteraceae bacterium
AAGTTCAGTTCCTTGCTCATCAAGGCCGGAATAAATTCGGCCACATTCACCTGCCTACGAATCAAATTGGTGAGAATTCCGGTCTTCTGGGTCTGGCCCACAAAAATAGCGCCGACGATACAATCATTTTTCAGAATGATTTTCTTGTAAGTATTTTTGGTACGATGCTTGATTTCTTCAAAGTGGCACTCTTCATCCACATAAGAGCACTCATCCGGGTGAGTAACGCCCACGGACATGGCAGGAAATCCGATGAAATTGCCAATGGAATTCATCCGAACCGATCCCTGGAACTCGGCCTTGTTCCCCACCATATTCAAGCCGGCGATGCGGCCTTCTTCCACGGCCATGGGCCATATGGCATTCACAAAGTGGGTGTTCCGGGCAACATCAAAGGTTTCGCAAACATCACCCGCAGCATAGATGTTCGGGGTACTGGTCTGCAATTGGCTGTCGGTTTTAATACCGCCCATGGATCCGATTTCAATGCCGGCCTTCTCGGCAAGCTCGACCGCCGGTCGAACGCCCACTGCCATTAAAACCATGTCACAGTCGATATCATGGGCGCGGGTGGCAACTCCGGTCACCTGTCCATTTCCTTTAAACTCTACTGCCCGCTCTCCGGTGATTACTTCAACACCCATTTCTTCAACGACTTTCCGGATAATGGATGCTGCTTCTTCATCAAAAACCGTGGGAAGCAGTTGTCCCAGCTGCTCCAGCAAGGTGACTTTGATCCCCCGCCTCAAAAAGCTGATGCTGGCTTCCACCCCGATACTTCCGGCCCCGATGACGACAGCCTTTTTGCCCTGCATATTCAAAATCTTCTCTGCATCGGCCATGGTCTTGAGGGTTGAGATATTCTCTTTCTCCACACCCGGAATCTTGGGAACGATGGCATTGCCGCCGGTCGCAAGCAGCAGTTTGTCATACGCGTATGTGTTTCCATCGCCTGCTTTTACTGCCTTATCTTCCTTTATAATCTCTTCGACCTTGACCCCGATATGAGGCGTTATGCCGAATTCATCAAAGAAATCGGCAGACCGAAAATTCAAAAGCGGTTTTGAAAGTTCTTCAGCTACGTAATACGGTAGAAGTACTCTCGAAAATAAGGGGGTGTTTTCATCGCTGAACACGTCGATCCGCGATCTTTTATCAATGGATCGAATCGCTTCGACCGCACTGATTGCAGCAGCGCTCCCCCCGACGATTACGTATTTCATTTTACTCTCCTTTATATATTAATAATGAGTTCACAGGTTCAGCGTTTACCCGCCTTTGGCGGCGCCGTAGGCGACCAGGGTTCACCGTTCAGGGCGTTCTTGAACAGGTCATAGTTCATTTGAGTTAGTAGAGACTTTTCACCATGAATTTGGCCATCACCTCTCGAAACAGATTCTCTCCACGCGTCAGATTGTAGTTGCCGCATGTGCAGCACTCCGCCATTTCTTTTATACAGTCCTGCATGGTTCGGCGTCCGCGCTTTACGTCTCGGACCATCTTTTTCACCAGATCCGATGCAATCATGGCGTGGCCGCACATGGTAGTGGTTTTCAGGATTTCATAATCGGGTAGCAATTCCGTATGTCCCCACGTCCCCAGGGAGTACTCCAGGGAGTGGATGTGACCCATACCGGCTTCTTTCATGCATTGCTGGACCACATCGGTGACACCGGAAATGATGACCGAAATGCCGGGACGGTTATCCTTAAGGTCTTTCAGCAGCGATACGATTTTATCCCGATTGTCAAAGGTGCATTCCACGATGGTGCCGTCGGTGACGCGATCCAGGATATCGCCCATGGTGGTGTTATGGATATTACCGGTTTTCATATCGCCCAGATTAACCGGGCCGTGTTTATAGCATATGCTCAGAAACTTCTGGGTCTTGGGTGCCGAACCCTCTTTATTCACACCGGTGGCCGGACAGCCGAGCACCACAAAATCGTTTTTTAATTCTTCGTAATTACCTCTTCGATGTAAGCTGTGTGTCATGCGCTCCTCCTTTAATTCCCATCCGGATAGAAAATAAATGACGGCTCACCGATGCCGACGTTGTTTTTGCTGTTAAGGGAATACCAAATACCCATTTCATCCAGCACCGGTTTGATGGGAACTCCTCCCTCCGGAGTGACTTTGGTAATCACTTCTACGGTAAAAACGGATTCCACTTTTTTGGCCGCCTCCTGAAGTGCCCTTAAGGCTTCCGGAAGCTTTTCCAGCTTGCATTTACCTTCGATAATGGCTGACGTCGCCTTTTCATTGAGTACATCATCCCGGAGTTTGCCGATTTTCTTGTCTTCCATGAAATGGGTCACCGGATTTTCTTCCGCCATTGCATAACCGATGTCTGCTCCCATCAGGGCCATGGCCACGGTTTGAACGTCTCTAAAATAAGCTCCGATTCCGGGTCTGCCCAACTCGATGCCGACACCCACTTCACCCGGCATGAAGGTACCCTTGACATCGTTTGTTTTCATTTCCTCTGTACCCCGGCCGGGAACCTGGGATCCTTTGAACTCGATCAACGGGTTGCTCAGGATTCCACGCACCTCCCGCGGCCAAGTTTCCTGCTGCTGATAAAGCGCATTGACGGGACAGATGCTGGCCCGCATGCACAGGCCGCAATCCGTGCATTTGTCCTGATCGATCTCTATATACACCCTGCCGGGGATCTCATCATGCCGTAGAAACGTTTGAATCCTCCCCATGGGACAGTATGGGAAGCATCGTTTGCATGCGATACACTTGTCTTCATCTGCTTTCATACATCCTCCTCACCGGTAACGGTTATTTTGATTCGATATTCAATTCTCAATATTCAATTTTTCTCGCCACAAAATTCATAACGATAAATTGCAACCGACCAAAGCCCGACTATACGCCGGGATGATCACGATTACGGTCGATTTGAAACATCAGATGTTGTGTGCAGCGCATCTTCTTTGGATTCATGGATGTGCGCTCGCATGATCCGTTCGCAGAGCTCCGGATCTTTCAACCGAAGCGCCATCATGATTTTTCGGTGTCCCTCGATGGAACGTTTAGAACCGAAATGATAATGAAGCGTATCTTTTCGATACCGAAGGACATACTTGCGCATATCCGCCATCATATGGTGCAGTCGCGGTTTATGCGAGATCAGCGCATGAAGGGTATCGTGGAATTGGGTATTGTAATGAAATATCTTATCTACTTTGTTATGCTCAAACGATTCCTCCGCTTTTTGGATGTATCCCTCCAGTTCCTCGAGGTCTTCACCGTTAATCTTCTCACAAACACAACGCAGTGCATACCCTTCCAATACCGAACGAATTTCAAAGAGCTCTTCCATTTCTTCCTGCGAGTCGATGGCCACACAAAAACCGCGGGTTTCAAGCGGTTTGATCAATCCTTCCTGTTCGAGCTTGTGCAGCGCCTCCCGTACCGGTGTTCTGCTGACCCCCAACTCACCGGCCAGATATTCTTCGGTCAATCGCTCACCCGGTTTAAAACGCCCGGAAAGCAGATTCTCCTTCAAATATTCGTAGGCGCGTTCCCTGGCCGGGATTACGTTTATCTTGGTTGTATTCGAAGAATTTTGCTTTTTCATTTTTGTATACAAGTTGTTGCACCATTCGATTTATGAGGCTCTTGATTAAAAAAAATGAAACGAAATGTCAACAAAAAATATTAAAATTTTTTACCTTTCATTTCAAATAGTTATTCCCATTATACCCTAGGTATTCCGTGCAACTTAAAACATGAGAAAAATCATATGCCCGATTGACGTTTTTGGGATATTATTAATCTTTGGATACAAATCCTTTTGTAATAGACAAGCAATTATGCTAATACCGTTACGGGATAGACCACTAACCGATTCATGAAAAGGAGCTATCATCGTGGAAATCAAACTGACAACCCTTTGTGAGAATACCGTATCCGGCCCGGGTTTCACTGCCGAGTGGGGATGGAGTATTCATATTCAATCCGATGGACTCAATATCCTGCTCGATACCGGCGCCAGTATAGCAGCTGTAAAAAACGCGGATAAGCTGGGGATCGATCTGAAAGCCCTGGACACGATCATCTTGAGCCATTCTCATCAGGATCATACCGGAGGACTCCGGGAAGTGTTAAAGCGGACCGATCGCCCGGAAATTCTGGCACACCCGGCCCTATGGATTCCTAAATATAAAAAGCGAAAACCGGACAAACCCGCGGAGTTCAACGGTATACCGTATCGAATGGAGGAGATCGAAAGACAGGCTGTTTTGAAGCTCAGTCAGGAGCCTGTACAATTGTCCAATGCCATAATGACGACAGGCGAGGTATCGCTTACAACAGATTTTGAAATATTGGACCCTGATTTTTATGTAAAAGAAAACGGAACACTCCGGCCGGATGATTTTCCGGACGATCTCGCACTGATCATCAGGGCTCCGCAAGGGCTGGTCATCGTTCTGGGATGCGCCCACAGGGGGGTAATCAATACCATACAGCATGCTCGTAAAATCACCGGCGAGGAAAGCGTTCATGCCGTGATCGGCGGCACCCACCTTTTTCCGAAAAAGAAGCCGCAGGTCCGGAAAACCATCGATGCGTTAAAGGAAATCAATGTCCGCAATATCGGTACTTCCCATTGCACCGGCATGGATGCAGCAATGCAATTCGCTGAGGCGTTCGGAGATAGATTCTTCTTCAACAATGCCGGAACCGTCCGCACAATCCCATAAATATACTTTCACAATTATGCACAATGCCCAATTTACAGGAATAGGCTTTGAAGGTGATCCGATTCGT
>CAYSUA010000498.1:0-4774 GCA_964433795.1 uncultured Desulfobacteraceae bacterium
GATCAAGAAACACGGGTACACCGCAAAGCTCGCCGGCGGTTAAAACAAATTCTAAATTACCCAGGAGGTGATCCATGGCACACGAAATACTCAAACTGAAACAGGTGCACCCCACGGTGGGGTATTCCCATGTAGCCCGGGCAGGCAATACCCTGTATATCGCTGGTCAGATTGCAAAGGATCTGGCCGGCAACATTGTTGGGGTGGGCGATCTAGAAACCCAGGTACGGCAGGCTCATAAAAATCTCAAAACAATCCTGGAGGAGGCAGGCGGCAGCCTCGGCAATGTTGTCAAGCTGACCACATTCCTCACCCACTACGGATATATAGAAGGATACCGGAAGGTGAGGGGGGAATTCTTTCAGGAGCCCTTCCCCCCCAACACCCTGTTGATTGTGGAAAGCTTAGCGTTTCCGGAGCTGATGATCGAGGTTGAGGCCATCGCTGTGCTGGACTAGGTCCCAAACGGGACCACTAATTCAAGTATGAGGAAACAGCATTAAATACTTGCCGGAATAGGACCTTGGGGTTGGTGAAATATTGACATTCAACCGAATACTTGAGGGATAGCTGGGTATGAACCGTTACGCTGCCTGAAGTGGCTTTAGATCCACTACCCGCTGTGCATTCATCCATCAAGGCTACGGAACGTTGCTAAAAAAATCAATTGATATTGGGTGTTGGATAGAAAACAGAATTGGCGTAGATAGGGGACGGGCGGGCCACGACAGCGGGATGCCCTTAAGATTGTAAGTTGACAGCATATATAGCAGTAGATAAATTACGTTTTTGCACAAAAGTAGGGGTTCAGGTCTTCATTCTTGACAAACTTGACAAAAAAGTTGGGAAGGTCTCCGGGAAGGGGTTGAGATTTTGCGTTTTTTAATCCGAAATGATCAATTACATATGAAGGGGGCCGATCTCCGTTTGACTTTTGAACCTTCCTTCCCTAAACCTTGAGGCTCTTTCTAATCATCACTCAAAGCTAACTGAATATATTGATTGACTCTGGATTTTATAGCGATATAGAAAGATACCAACCAGTCATTACTGGTAATCTATACTAAGGATATTACGATGAAAAAGGAAAAACTCATAAGGAGAATTATTGGAATAGAAATCATTGGATTCTTTTGTGCCATTCTTGTTGTATGGCTAGATGAAATCATAGACCTTCCCTATATGATGTTTGATGCGCTACGCACACCTATAAATTACTTTGAAAGCCTATTTGAATCGTTCATAATTATTCTACTGGCTATCATTACAATTTTTTTAACTCATGCTATCATGCAAAGGCTGAAGTACTTTGAAGGTATACTTCCAGTATGTTCTTTTTGCAAGAAGATAAGGTCTGGTATTCAATGGATACCAATTGAACAGTACGTAAGCAAGCACTCCGAAGCTGATTTCAGCCACGGCATTTGCCCTGAATGTGCAAAAATAAACTATCCGGATTTGGATATCTATAAAGATTGAGCAAAACATAGGGTCGCCCATTAAAGGTCTTGTCAAGAAAAAAAGGTGCCCCCCTATAACAAAAAATCACTCTTTTTTTCGTATAGTGTCTCAGCGGTTTAAATCTTAGCTTCGCGCCCGATATTTCGTTATAAAGGGGTCAAATCTCCGTTTGACCTTTGTTAAGCACCCTACTTCGCTGATCCTGTTTGAAGGCCATCGTGAACCAGGGAATCTTGGGGACGGTCATATATTAATGCGTAATTATCATGTTGCTGCCTTGAGGGACGGTGTTGCATTTTCGCGTCAATTTAAAACCGGTTAACTGAATACGCGGAGTTGTTCGGAAAAATCTGCGGGCTTTTGGCATCAATAAGCTGCCTGATAAATATCGATCACATCGGACTCGGTCATCTCTCTCGGATTATTGGATGTGAGTCTCGGATAATTGGTCACCACACTTTGGGCAAACTCCGGAAAATCTTCTTCCTTTACGCCGACATCCCGCAACCTCGTCGGGAGGTTCAGGTCGGAAATGAGCCGTTTAATCCCTGCCACCGATTTTCTGGCGGCCTCTACCGGCAGTAATCCTTCGGTCTCCTCACCGAGGGGGCCGGCCACCGCAGCATACTTTTGAGGATTGCCGATCAGATTAAATTCCATGACGGCCGGCATCATGAGAGCGATGGCCCTTCCGTGGGATATGTGATACTTTCTGGCCATGGGATAGCATGTGGCATGGACATTACCGGTGGCGGAGCTCCGGACTCCCAGCGTTCCCATGCAAACCCCGAGACACATGGCGTATCGGGCTTCGGGATCGTCGGGACCGTTGGTGTATGCTTTTCTCAAATTTCCTGCGATCAGTTCGATGCCCCGGTACGAAAAAAGCTCCGACAGCGGATTGGAACGCACGCCGACAAAGCATTCGAGGGCGTGGGAAAAGGCGTCTATACCCGATTCGGCGGTGATGTGCTGTGGCAGGTTTTTCGTCAGACTAAAGGGGGTCAAGTCTACATTTGACCGTTGGCCAACAAAATATCAAATAGTCCGCGTGTATTTCCGTTGAAGTCCCAGTGCTTCAGTTTGCTATCACGATTCCTTTATCCGAATCGACGGTCACGGGATCACCGGTTTGAACCTCTCTGAATATCACGGGATCCTCCAGTTGAACCAGGGGAACATCGTTAAAAACGCATGCCGCAGCCACCAGAGGGTCTATTTCGAGATTGACAATCGCTGCAGGAGTGCTGTTGTGGCGACAGGCGAGTTTAAAATACCCGGACCAGCTCGAAGAACCCTTACCCGAGATGAAGACGAGCACTTTTCCTTTAAGGGACAAGCCGTCCAGCTCGTCTCCCGGCACGGTGAACACACCCCTCACCGGATCGACGCTCCCCTTTAGCGAAAGACGGTCATTTATCACCACTGCAGGGCCTGAAGCATTACCGGATGAGACGACCCTGACCTTATATTCCTTGGTGGGCTCCATGTCAGGTGCCTCCCTTGACGGCGATCTCGATACAACGCGGCAGATTTTCAAACACGATCTTATTGCCGAGAACCCCCGCAGCGTAGTACGCCTGTTTGGCGGAGTTGGTCGCAAACCGTCCCACCCTGCAGGCATCGGTTTCAAAACCCTGTGGACACCCGCCGGCGACCAGTTCCCCACCGGCGGCCTTGATAATCCGATCGTATCCGAGTCGTTCCGCAAGATAGCGGGTGGGGTAATCGGTTAGTACCCAGAGTCGGGTATCGGGGGAGATGCGTTTTCCCTCGATAAGGCGGGCAATCTCAATGATCTCATATGGAGTGCAGAAAGGACAGCCGATACACACCATCCCCACCTTTCCGTCCGGATCCCGGTTGAGGCGATCATAAACTTTCGCCCTGGCAGCATCATCGAAAATGGTTTCCCCTTTCGGTCTGTTCCCTCCGAGTGCGCTTTCAAGGTCCGGCGCCTCAGGCGTCACGCCGGGAATGTGAAACATGGCGGCTGCCCCCGATGTGTTGATGCCAGCGCAGAGTTGTTTAACTTCCTCTACAGAAGCGCTTTTCACACCCGTGAAGACAGGGGTTCCCAGCCCCGATGCTTCCCCTGCAAAATAACCCAGCGCCCCCCAGTCACTGAGGTGTTTTAACTCACACCGAACATCGACGCGGTGGGTTCCCGCCCGGTTTTCGCCGATGTGCATACCGAAATTTGGGGTAATTCCCAGCAGGGCCGAGGCCAGCGACACCTCTGCGCAATCCCGATTGGAGTGCGCACCCAGCATGCCGTTGCAGTATAGGAAAGCCGAGGACTCGCTCCAACTGCAATGCTCCCCCATCTGCGGAATGTTGTACATCAGATACGGCGTGCAACTGCATGTCGGCAGCATGCCGCACCTTTTTGCCACATCCACTCCCTGTTTCACCGAGTGATAGGTTTCCTCATCGGCTCCCATCCGGCGCCAATTATCCAGATCTGCGTAGGTGATATTAATCGTCGTTCTGGCTTTTACCCTGAGCTTTGCCAGGGACTCACCGAACCGGTCAATTTCATTTTTGGTCAGCAGGGCCCCCGGGGGAGAGAAAATCTGAGCAACCGAATTGAGCGATTTGAATATAGTATGGGCACTGGTAATCGGGATAAGTTCTTCGGCTTCCATGGCCGTGCCATACCTGACAAGATAGGACATTGCATACTGCAGTATTCTGCCTTCCCTCCCTTTCAGAATTCTTTCCTGCTCTCTGGACAGCCTCATTTTTCCTCACACAAACTTCACATCAAAATCAGGGCACTCAATAGGGGACGTATTCAACTTTCAAACTTATTTATCAATCAGCGAATATTCATTCGCCTTGGGGAATTAATGGGACGGTCCTGCGTAACTGCGTAAAGAAAGTTTCCCAGCGTGTTATAGGCCGACCTGTATTCATCCGTACATCTAGCGTGGTTAAATCTGGTGGATTCAGATCCAAAGTGCTCCATTAAAGAAATAGTTGGACATGACAGGCCATCTGGTAATGTGAGGAGTGCAACCAACCCACAACCAGAAGGAGCCCACCATGACCTATACCCATTTATCATTACAAGAGCGATATGTCATCTATCATTTAGTTCTCTAAAAATGAGGTCAAGTATGCCAGCTTCTTTGCTTCCCAGCCTATAGTAATATTTCATACTTATCTCGAATTGCTTTTTCCACATCTTCGGGGATGTAAGACTTTTCTTCTTCAGCAAGAATTTTCTGGGCGATGACCAGGAATGCGCGCCCATAAAATCATAAGTTTTTCCTTGTAGATGTTTCGAATATTATGATTTTATGGGCGT
>CAYSUA010000499.1:0-4753 GCA_964433795.1 uncultured Desulfobacteraceae bacterium
CGTCCCGCTCATCAGCCCGCAACAAAGCTGCCACCAACCCGATACAAGGGGCGGTATTTTTACCCGATGGTTCAACTATCAGATTGCCGGCGGGCATTTCCGGCAGTTCATGCTTTATTGGTGCTACCAGCGTCGGTCCAGCCACAACAAATATTTTATTGGTATCGGTTATGTTGGTCAATCTATCATAGGTTACACGCAACATGGACTGATCAGTTATAATATCGAGTAATTGTTTGGGGTGTTTTACCCGACTGCGTGGCCAGAATCGTGAACCAACCCCACCGGCCATTATGACAGCAATCATTACTTACCTCATATTTCTTGGCAAATTAGTTAGAATAATTCTATGCGGGATTTTTTAATCCTTTGAAATGCCGGTTCATCCAGCAGGCCGATTTTTCCAATATCAATTGATCTGATTCCCATTTTTAGGGCCGGTGAACCAGGATTAAGACGAATATCGCCATTTTGCAGATCGACAAAGAGGGGATCGGCGAACCGGCCGTTGGCTTCATACCCCAGTCTCTGAATCTGTTTAAAAAAGGTCTCGCCGGCTTTCTCATCTTGTGAATAAAATAAGTTGTAATCCGGCCGTGCCAGGTCCAGAAGATGCGCTAGCTTCTTTTCGACATTGGTATTATAGAAGGCAATCTCATCACCGGTAGCATAGATAATATTGCGTTCGACCCGCGCCCCAATGGCAGTTTCCGGTCGGATTGAAAGGCCACCACCGAGGATCACATTGTTCAGGATATAATTAGTATGTTTCAGTTTGATACCATTTCCGAATATTATGTTTTCCTCAACCGTTGATTCTTCCTGATCATCATCGAAACGTATTTCATTGGCGGCTTTTGTACTCTTATATATCAAATTCCGCTTTATTACATTTCCTGTTCCGGCACAAGAAAGGTAAATGGCATTACCATCGCCCAGAATCTCCATTACATTATGGAATTCATTATCCTGGACGATATTATTGCGGGCATGGGCAAAGGCCAGGGCTTCGGCAGCTGTCTGCGGATCGCCTACCTCATCCCAGCGAATCACCTGCATATTTTCACGTATTGACCGGGGAATGGAATAGCCGGTCCATTTAACCGGATCCATAATTCCAAAGTAACGGGGACGTACTCCGCTCAGCACCACAGCGTCATAGGGCAGATCGTGAATATAATTGTTCAAAATCCGGTTTTCGCCACTCTGCCAGACAAAAACCGCCGGGCTATGCCAGAACAGCTCACCAATATGGTGAATCTCATTATTCTGGATAAGATGATGCTTATTCACATCCTTTATCCCAGGTCCGTAGCCACATAACAGAACGCCCGTACCGCCAAGATTATACAATTTGTTACTAACAATTCTGATATTCTGGGCATACAGATCAACGCGGATGCCACCACCGGCACTGTTGCGCAACTGGCAGTTAGTAACTGCACAGTCAATGGCACCACGGAACCGTACCAGGGCATTATCCTTATCAAACATATCCCAATCATGCTGAATTCCACGGTCTCCGACGGTCCAGACATCCCGGTCACTACCAGTAAACGTTAATCCATTAAACACCAATCCCCGGACTGGGATATCACCTTCCACAGTCTCAACATTTTTTCCCTGAACCAGCACTAATTCACGAAATGTAGGGGCCGCAATCTGGTCCCCAGGTGTTCCGTTCTCCGGCCAGTAATATAATTTTCCGGATTGTGTATTTAACACCCACTCACCCGGTTGATCAAGGGCTTCCAATACATTCTCGACCCAGCAGGTCTCCTTCCAGGTCTTATTTTTGACTTTACACAGGCGATAGGTTCCTGGTACACCCGTTTCAGCAATACCATTGGCTTCATCGACCGTAACAATCGGTAAATAATTCACGAGCCACTGGTGGGTTGGTCGGATGAAAATCTCAACATCTTCAATATTATCCCAGGTCCGGAGCGCACCAGGCGGAAAACTCAGAGTATTCAGTTCTTGCCAGCGATGTGCCAGGGCTGGGTCCGGGCATTCTTCAGTAGGAACAAACCCAATTGAGCGGGCGCGGGGCAGCATTTTTTCACCATCGAACAGAGCTCTAAATGACCAGTCAGCAGCCTGATCAACATTGGACACCCATACATTCCCAGCTGCTACTTCCGGTAATCCAGCCGGGATATATTCCAGTTTCTGCCAACCCGATATCAATCTGGTCGAAGTGAGTACCGGTTCCTCCTTTTGATAGGCCTGGTATCGGATCATCTGGCCTTGAGGTGCTGAATCCTCCGGGCCAAATACCAGCGTCTCCTCCAACCGGTAAATCCCGCCCCTAAGATACACATCCACATCGCCTCGGTATCCACTGGCTAATACCTGCCGAACCACTTTCCGTGCTTTGGATAAGGTGGCAAACGGTGATTCAATGGTACCAGCATTGGAATCAGAACCATCAGTGGCCACATACAGTACCATAGTCTCCATCTGACAACCAGCTAGAGTCAGTGTAGCAATTAATAGCAGCAAATAATATTTCATCTTTATCACCTTTGAAATTTTAGTTGTATTTATCACCCGGTTTCAAATCCCAGGATTGGGCTGGTGTTGGGTCATATTTCGGTCTAGCATCTTCATTAGGGAATGTTTTCATCACTGATTCCAGTGCAATTCCCTCACGGACATCAGTTCGGGATATTTATCATCCGTATCATTATATTTAGACTTCAGCTTCAGTAATTCTGTTTTTAATTCGGCTATGACTTGGGAATGTGCCGGATCATTGTAAACATTTTTCAGTTCTTGAGGGTCATTTTGAAGGTCATATAATTCCCACCCCGGTGAGGATATCTCCGGATTTGCACCAATTGCATCTAATGGCAGCCCATAGTAAAAAGTAAGCTTATATCGTTTTGTACGGATGCCATAGTGGCCGGGTACATCGTGGTGTGCGCGATGCATCCAGTAGCGATAATACATCGACTCCCGCCAGTCAGAGGGTGTTTTACCAGTTAAATTGGGCCGGAAACTTTGACCCTGCATTTCCTCAGGTAATTCAATTCCAGCATAATCCAAAAAAGTCGGGGCAAAATCGATATTCAATGAAATATCTTCATTAACCGTATCTGACTTTATTTCTCTTGGATAACGAACCAGAAACGGCATCTGAAGGGATTCTTCATAGATCCAACGTTTGTCAACCCAGTTGTGTTCTCCCAGAAGCATCCCCTGATCGGAGGTATAAATGATGACTGTATTTTCAGCAAGACCATTTGAATCAAGATAATCAAGGATGCGACCGACATTTTCATCGATGGCGGCACAGCAGCGCAAGTAATCCTTTAGGTATTTTTGGTAGGCTGCTCTTGTTTTCTCTTCTGAAGTCATACCGCTGGTATTCAGTTGACCGGTGGGCCATTTGGGATCCTCCATCCGCTGCACGCGGTTGCGGATTGGGTTTGTCTCTGATAATGTGGTGCCATATTCCCTGGTAGCGACCGAACGGTGGGATTTATTCTCAAAAAGGCTTTTTGGTTCAGGAATTGTCACACAATCAAAAAGTTTTTCATGACGTTCGGCATATTCCCAGTGGCCATGGGGTGCCTTGTGGTGGCACATCATAAAGAATGATTTATCCTTATCACGGTTTTCGAGCCATTTCAGGACCTGATCGGTAATCACATCGGTAACATAACCATCATATTCTTCACCACCCTTATTGTGGTCTTTCCAGGGTTTCCCCTTCTCCTTCAAGCGCGGGTTATGGTAAACTCCCTGACCAGGGAGAACATTATAATAATCAAATCCACTTGGTTCGGTATGCAGATGCCATTTACCGATCATGGCTGTCTGATATCCCGCAACCTGCATGAGTTTAGCGACATTAGATCGCTCACGATCAAAATCATCGGACAGTGTCTTTACCCCGTTGATGTTTCCGTACTGTCCTGTTAAAATTGCAGCCCTGCTGGGAGTGCAGATTGAATTTGTAACAAAACAGTTTTTCAACAGTACCCCTTCCCTGGCAATGCGATCTATATTGGGAGTCGGTGCAATATCAGCCAATATACTTTGATAACTACTGATCGCTTTAACAGCATGATCATCTGACATAATGAAAAGAATATTCGGCTGCTCGTTCGATCTACGAGATAACTTGTGAATACGGCTAATTTGTCCATAGGTATTACTCGGTAGAGCTAAGGCAACTGTACCGATTCCTATGGTCCTTAGGAAACTACGTCGGGAGCATTTAGATATCATTTGATCCTCCTGCTGTTTTTGCCATATGCAGGGTAACGCGAGAAATAATAATTTTTAAGCCACAGTGAATATTCATTGTATGGATAATATAGTATACCTAGTATACTAATATTATAGAATAATTGTCAATACCACTTTCTACCTTGTAACTGTAATTAGAACTGAAGACATCCAAATTACTTCCAGGAAGTAAAATGTAATCGAGGAACAGATACATCGTTTATGTTCCACTAATGAAAAATTGGAAAATGTTTCTTAACAGTTTTAGTTATATAACATAATATACTGCGAGTTAACTAGTAGCATTATGAACGATTTCAGACTAATAAGATCAGATAGAATGATATATGATTTCGACGAAAGCGACTATATCGGACACCGTCGATAGGGGATTTTGGTATGCGAAATACAATTATGTCATATTTCGCATAAAAACGATTATCAGAAATTCACTTTATCCCTATCCTGATCTATTCACCAGCTTTTAATTTTGATTAATTTAAGTTCAGTAATT
>CAYSUA010000500.1:0-4752 GCA_964433795.1 uncultured Desulfobacteraceae bacterium
TTTATCAGGACCCTCATGAACAAGATCTAAGATTTGTCTTGCACTATGGTGATTTGACGGATGCCACCAATCTCATTCGAATCATTCAGGAAGTCCAACCGGATGAAATTTACAATCTGGCGGCACAAAGCCATGTCAAGGTTTCATTTGAAACTCCTGAATATACGGCGAATGCGGATGCCTTGGGAACCCTTAGACTCCTTGAAGCCATACGAATCTTGGGCCTGAAGGATAAGACACGATTTTATCAAGCATCGACCTCTGAATTATACGGAAAAGTCCAAGAGGTCCCTCAATCTGAGAAAACCCCGTTTTATCCGCGTTCCCCTTATGCCGTCTCTAAACTATACGCCTACTGGTGCACGGTGAATTACCGGGAAGCCTATGATATGTTCGCATGCAACGGTATCCTGTTCAACCATGAATCCCCCCGTCGCGGAGAGACTTTTGTGACCCGAAAGATCACCCGCACTGTTGCACGCATCGCTCTGGGGTTTGACGATCATCTGTATTTAGGCAATCTTGATGCAAAGCGTGATTGGGGTCATGCAAAAGATTTCGTCAATGCCATGTGGCTGATGCTGCAGCAGGATGACCCAGACGATTTTGTTATCGCTACCGGTGAACAACATTCTGTGAAGGAATTTTGTCAACTGGCTTTTAAAGCAATGGGGATTGTTCTGGAATGGTCGGGAAGTGACGTAAATGTGCATGGTATCGTCGCGGAAGTCCAGCCTTCAGGATTAATCGAACAGTTTGAAAGTTATCAGCCGCTTAAAAATATTAAAAAAGGGCAGCGTATTATTTCAGTCGATCCGCGGTACTTCAGACCCACGGAGGTTGAGACGCTGTTGGGGGACCCGACAAAAGCGCATAATAAATTGGGGTGGAAACCGGAAATATCATTTGAAGAAATGATAGAAGAAATGATTGAACACGATCTTGAAGAGACGGTGAGGGAAGTGATCTGCAGCCGAAACGGCTATATAGCTCCCGGCAGTATCGAAGCGAATATGTAGGTTAAGTTTTCCGTGTAGACAAGCTTTTCAAATCTATTAATAATGTAACGCAATAATATGATACGCGAAGACCACAAATTGCCGAAAGATGTGACAAAGAGAATTCCGGTCTTAATTGACCGAATGTCAAAAGATCATCACGTTATCGCGCTTTTTGCTTTTGGCAGTCTTGCAACCGGCCAACTCAAAAGGCTCAGCGATCTTGATTTTGGGATTCTTGTTTCCGAAACATTGAACCGTCAGGAACGTTTCGATAAGCAACTAAATTTAATGGAAACATTCAATAGCGTCTTGAAGACCGATGAGGTGGATCTTATTTTGATGAATGACGCACCCATGAAGTTTTGCCATGAGATTTTCAAAACAGGAAAACTCTTACATTGCGCGCACACCGGAGAGTTCGTCGATTTTTCCGAAAGAATTATAATGCGTTATCTGGATTTTAAATATTTCAGAGACAATTTTGACGAAACATTTTTAGAAGGCGTTGGTTATCGTGGATGAACGAATAAAAGAGCACCTGAAGCAACTCAACAAATACTATTTGCTTCTATCCGACATGCGTAAAACGGATTTTGAAAAATTCGAAAATGACCCAATACTTCAAGGAAGCTCCGAACGGTTTCTTCAGCTCGCGATTGAGAGCTGCCTGAATATCGGGAACAGGCTGATTTCACTTCATCAGTTTGAGAAACCGACCGAAACACCGGAGACCTATGCCGATATCTTTGTTCAGATGAAAAAGCTGGACGTCATTGATGGGGAATTTTGTGATCGATTAATAAAAATGGCCAAATTTCGCAATCGATTGGTTCATCTTTATTGGGAAATCGAGCGTCAAATGGTCTATCGAATTATTCAGGACAATTTAGATGATTTCAAACTGTTCCAAGAAAAGGTGGTTACTTTTTTAAAATAAACCGGAATATACAATCAAACCTGCGCCCTGTCTAATTAAAATGAACATACAACAATGGAAAAAGATTCTAAAATATATGTAGCTGGACATAAGGGATTAGTTGGTTCCGCGCTTATTCGAAAGCTTGAAGCAGAGGGATATTCAAATCTGATCACCCGAAGTCACTCCGAACTGGATTTGACCCGACAGTCGGAAGTTGAAGCTTTTTTTGAGTCTGCACGGCCGGAATTTGTAATCCTCGCAGCTGCAAAAGTCGGTGGTATTTGGGCGAATAACACCTATCCCGCTGAGTTCATCTACAGCAACCTCGCCATTCAAACCAATATAATCAATGCATCATGGCGAGCGGGCGTAAAACGACTGCTGTTTCTGGGATCATCGTGCATATATCCGAGAGACTGTCCTCAGCCCATGAAAGAGGAACACCTGCTAACCGGTCCCTTGGAACCTACCAACGAACCCTATGCGATCGCCAAGATCGCCGGCATAAAGATGTGCCAGGCCTTCAATCGGCAATACGGCACAAAGTTTCTGTCCGTCATGCCTACCAATTTATATGGCCCAAACGATAATTTCGATCTTGAAACCAGTCATGTGCTGCCGGCTCTGATTCGAAAGATCCATGATGCAAAGACCGGTCGGCAGGATGAGGTTTATATGTGGGGTACCGGCAAGGTCAGACGGGAATTTTTGCATGTCGACGATGCCGCCGATGCGTGCCTGTTTCTCTTGAACCTTAAAGACAAGACATATGATTCCCTGGTGAATCAGGATTTTCCCTTCATCAATATCGGTTTCGGGAAAGATATTTCCATCTTGGAGCTTGCCGGGTTGATTCGGGAAATCGTTGGGTTTAAAGGCGATATAATCTGTGACCCGTCAAAACCGAGCGGCACTCCCCGTAAACTCTTGGATGTGCCCGGCCTGACCGCTTTGGGCTGGCAACCAAAGATCTTCCTGCAAGAAGGAATCCGCACGACATACGACTGGTACCGAAAATCGTCTGTCTTCTGATTTTTCCTCTTGATTTGTCGAAAAAAACCCTGGCCTTTCTCGACAAGCTTCCTCCCAAGCAGTTCAAGCAGGTTTCAAATAAAATCTTTCCTTTACTAAAAAAAGTGTTGACATCTCGATTTTATAAATCTATTGAGTAATAAATTACTCTTATTGGATTGCTCACTGCTAAATTCCTTTCGATTTCAATATCTCAGCCTGCTATCTGAATCCGAATTCCACACTCTGAAAATCCACTCGATTTTGTTCTGTTGAAAAGTCTGTGAGAGACGGTGGGGCGTTTATTTTTCAGCAAACAGAAGAATGGTTTTATCTATTTTTACAGGTGGTTACATGGAGGAATCTGCATTTATACTAGAGTTGATAGATAATTGAATTGCTGAAAAATGTTCGTTCCAATTATTAACCTGAGGACATAAGGAGGCAGCTATGAAAAAAGGAAAGAAGGTATTGGTATTGGTTATTTTGTTAGCTGTAGTATTTGGTTTCTATGGTTCAGGTTTCGGCCAAGACGAGAAAAAAATTGACATCAACACGGCCACTATGGAGGAGCTAGTTGAACTAAAGTATATTGGTGAAAAATATGCTCAACGGATCATTGAATTCCGCGAGAAAAACGGACCGTTTGAGACCATAGAAGATATTATGAAGGTCAAGGGTATAGGTGAAAAAATATTTGAAGTGAATAAAGATCTAATAGTTGTTGAATAGAAACAGCGATTTACTGATTCATTAAGATTGGAACTCCCGCGGTTGACTATTGACGCGGGAGTTTTCATAATATCCCACCGCCTATAACCCCAACTCATTTTCGAATAGACCGATATGGCTTTCAAAAAAAACAAAATAATATGCCGGATTTCGTTATGATTTGATAAGTTTTTTCAAATCGGGTAAAATTTTAAAAAAATGATTTAGGAGTGCCCGATGGAGCATACACTGGACGGTATTAGTAGCGAATTATATAAGGCTATCGTAACCGTCGTCGATGACCGGGTGCGCGATATCAAGGTTACCCGGCAGGATTTTGATGAACTAAAAGATGTTGTCAGAGAACTGGCCAAGGCCCAGAAACGCACCGAAGGCAGGGTCGTGGAACTGGCTGAGGCCCAGAAACAAACCGAGACCGGATTAATAGCACTTACAAAAGAGGTGCGCACTTTAACACGAAGTCATAAGGAACTTCAGCGGCAAGTGGGAGGTATTTCCAACACCATCGGTTACGGTTTGGAGGATAAGGCCTTTCCCATCTTGCCTGATCTTTTGAAACGCGATTTTGGCATTGAAGTTGATAAGTTGTACAGGCGTTTTTTGCTGTACCCCGATGGGAAGGATGATGAGGCCAATATTTATGGAGAGGGTAAGCGGGAAGGGAAGAAGGTATACGTGATCGGTGAAGCCAAAGCTCCACTTGGCAAACGGGACGTGGAACGATTCCTTCGTATGTTAAAAAGGGTTCAAGCATTTTTGCCTGACGAATTGGTTCCTATGTTGCTTACCTAAGCCGTTCATCCCAAAGTGGAGCAATATGCGGTCTTCAATGGCTTGAAAGTATACTGGTCACACGATTTGCAGCCGCCCACCCACATACATTAATTGCCTGAAAAGGCATGATCACTTTTCTATAGGGCGCAGCTTATTCCTCTGGGGTAAATCCTGTCTGGAATATTAGTGCCTTAGAAATTTTTTTCTTGTTTTTTAACAAGAAAAAATTTGGTGAAGGCACTTATCCCGTTTATCGGGGTTAGATGATGAAATTCGATAAACTGAAGCAAAGATGGGAAAGAGACCGCATCCGGC
>CAYSUA010000501.1:0-4740 GCA_964433795.1 uncultured Desulfobacteraceae bacterium
GCCAAGCGCTTGAGCATTTCATCGTCATAGTTGGAGATCAAACTGGCAGATGTTTGTTTCAACAATCTGATAGTCGATTCCCCCTTTTTTTGCAGGGACTCCCGAAGCAGGACCTCTTCATTGGATTGGTTTGTCCTCAGAATGGATACGAAGGCATCTGCCTGTTCGGACTGGACTTTACCGGTGCTGGTAATGACGGCCCCTGCCAGTGCTCCCATCCAGAGGATGATGATCAACGAGACATTGGATATAAACCGAATTGAAAGACTCTTCTTCATCTTCATACCTTCCTCAGTTCCGGATTTCTATTACGGATACATCCGCGACCCGGCCGGTTCGAGGTGTTCTCAGGCCGGGCCATAAATCCAAATGAAAAGTCTACTTATAGACCTGTTTCTTCAATACAGAAGTTGCGCCGCCCTTAAGGAAGGTATAGTCTTTGTAACCGTTTTCAACCAGATAGTATTCCAGCCATCGGACCTGTTTGCCGACCTGATCGAAAATGAACAATTCTTTATTCTGGCTTTTCTTTTTCTGCACAAAGTTGGGGATAAACTTATCCAACGGTATCTTTTTTGCTTTTTCAAGACCCGGTAGCGACTTGGTGCGCTGCATGGCGTCACGGACATCGACGACGATTCCGCCATTTGCAGTCGCTTTTGCCTTGAAGTCTTCAAATGAAATGGCTTTTTTCTTAAACTCCGCTTTCGGGATCAATTGTTTCTTAGGATCGACAACCGGTTTTCCCAGCAGCAGGGTTTTTTCCGGAAATGCATCGGCCCACATGGGGATCCCGCCATCATAGGCAAATACGTTCTTGCATCCCGCTTTCAGCGCTTTCTGGGTTGCCAGATACGACTTCTTGCAGGTGGTGCCATTGCAATAGAATGCGATTTTCTTGTCCGGATGTTTTGCGATCAATGCCTTTACTTTTTTCACAAATGCTTTGTTGGAAATCGGAATATGAACCGCCCCATCAGCATGAATCACTTCATATTCGATTTTAGAGCGCACATCCACGATAATGATCGATCCTGCCTCATAATCCTTGAATAAATCCTCCGTATCGATGGGTGTTACCTCCGGGTACTTTTCTCGGTAAGGGAACTTTGCAGCCGAAGCTGTTGAGGTGAATAGAAACAAACAAGACACGACGAGAATAATACCCGTCAAACCAAAGCCGAATTTTCCAAATTTAAAATTTTTCTCATACATTTTATTAATCCCTCCTATTTTGTTTTGAATCATTATAAAAGCTATAAATGGCCCCAATTGATTGGAATCAAGCGCATCCACAATATTGCCACATTGTGGTCTCCATCTCGATTCTTGCACAAACTATGCCTTTTACAGTAAATGATCGAACATATGTATAATTGATTAAGAATACGGCATATTACGTTAATATTATCCTTAACCATTCAATGACCGCGGGGGACGGGTTTTTATCAGCTGTGTTCGAAAATGGACAAACTGGCTGCCTTTTTATCTTGCTATGTTATCCGGTTAATTAAAGATCAAATACTGTAAAAAATTTGAATATTTTTCTACGGATCTATGATCCGACAAAAGGCTAATCAATGAATCCCCTTAAATAACAGAATGTTAGCGTGGGTTTCAGAGATTTTCCCGGAACTCGGTTTTTGTCAATTTTTCAAAGGGTTGTTGCAATTTTACCTTTTTTTGGATCATAGGCCCGTGTTTCTATTAGGGTATTCCTAAATCCTGGACAAATCCAATATACAGGACAGGTCCTTGCAACATTTTTTCACCCTGTTTTTTAATTGAATACCGGTGCCTCATCTGTCTATGACCGATTGACACAATATCCGTCTTTCAATATATATCATTACAAATCTCCATATCAGTGGGTAAGGTTGAGTGTTAGGGTCACTGATCCTTTGAAAACTCTTAAAAGAGAGAGGCATTGAATGAAATTAGGTATGTTAACCGGTATCTGGTACATTGCAAACGGCGCATCGGTTTTTGAAAGCCTGGAACGGGCAGCCGCTCTGGGTTTCCACTACGTGGATCTTCACGGCACGTTCAATGCCGGGCCCAAGCATCTGTCGGAAGCTGAGCGGATGAAAGTAAAGGATACATTGGATACGCTCGGTCTCGAACCGCGAAACTACGTGCTTCATGCGCCGCATAATATCGGGTCGGCTTCTGAAGCCGAGTATGAATCGTCTTTCCGGTATTTGTGTGAAGGGGTTGATCTGGCTGCAAGCTGGGGGATCAATCAAATCATGTTCAATGCCGGACTATGGGATATGAAAGTCAGCAGAAGAGAAGCCTGGTCCAAAGCGGTGCGGTTTTGCCGGCGGGTATGCGACTATGCAGTTGAACGGGATGTGTACATTGCCCAGGAAACCGAGCCGTATGTTTGGTTTCTGGTGAATGATATGGCCTCATCGGTTCGTATGCAGAAGGATGTGAATCGTTCCAATTTTGTCAACCTGATCGATCTGGGCCATATTGCCCTGGCGAGGGAGCAGGCGGAAGATATCGATTCATTGGGGGCTACAATTGTTCATGCCCACCTCAGTGATCACGAACCCATGCGGCATACCAACCAGATTGTGGGGACCGGTTTTACGCCGGTGGCTGAAACGCTTGAAATGTTAAAAGCTGTTGATGCGGATGAAAAAGCGAAACGGTTCGGTTACGATGAACTGGTGGTTAGTTTTGAACTGGGATTTCCAGGCGATCAAATCGAAAATCCGGATGAGTGGGTGAGGCAGTCCATCCGGCATGTGCAGGAAGCCGCACCATTTTTGCAGTTTTGATCCTGAATCCTGAACTCCGGCTCCTGAATTCTTGAACTATTCCCCATCCAAAACCTGTCTTATGGTATTCGCCAATTTACCGATCATAATCGGCTTGATGAGAAGTTCACGAATTCCGATATCTTTTGTCACCTGGTTATTGATCCGTTCGCTGAACCCCGTGCACAAAATGATAGGGATATCCGGACGGAGCCCCAGAATTTCTTTGGCCAATTGGTCTCCGGTCATGTGGGGCATTGTCATGTCTGTAAGGACTAAATCATACGCTTTCGGATTATTTCGGAACACCTCAAGCGCCTCTACACTACTTGCCCTATACGTGACCGCGTAGCCAAGCCGCTCAAGGAGCAAGCGAATCGTCTCCACCATATCTTCTTCATCATCGACCAATAGGATTCGTTCGTTGCCTTTTGGCAATTTTCCATCCGTTTCAATTTCTGTTTCCACTTCGATGTCATGGACCGGAAGGAATACTTGAAATGTTGTTCCCTCATCGATCTTGCTGGCAACGATAATCGCACCGCCGTGATTTTTTACAATGGCATGTGCAACCGCCAAGCCCATGCCCGTTCCTTTGCCGACCGCTTTGGTTGTGAAATACGGATCAAAAATCCGACCCAGACTCCCAGGCGAAATTCCGTGGCCGGTATCCCGAACCGCCAGTTTAACATAAACTCCGGGATCTAGTTCGGGAGATGGCATTGCCGATTCTTCATGGAGTGTTACATTTTCCAAATCTACCTCTATGATCCCGCCCTTTTCCTCCATTGCATGGGCGGCATTTGCACAAAGATTCAGGAGAATCTGGTTGATCTGAGTCGGATTGGCATTTACGGTATCCAGTTCATTTGAAATGTTTTGACGAATTTCTATTGTGGAAGGGATTGAAGACCGAATCAAATTAAGCGATTCGGTGATAATCGGACTGATCTTGACCGGTTTTAATTGAGGACTTGCCTGGCGGCTGAAGGTAAGGATCTGTCTGACCACATCTCTTGCCCGTATACACGCTTTTCGCACCTCTTCCAGATTATGCCGGGCCGGATTCCATTCGGGAACGTCATCGATTGCCAGTTCGGCGTTTCCGATAATGATCCCCAGTATGTTATTGAAATCATGAGCAATACCGCCTGCCAAGGTTCCCACGGCTTCCATCTTGTGGGCTTGCTGCAATTGAGATTCGAGCCACTTTCGCTCTGTTACATCGAAAAGGACCGTGACCGTAAGATCTTCTCCGGAAATCCTGATGCGTTTGGAAAAGACCAGAATATTGATAACCGATCCGTCTTTGATCGTATAATCGATTTCCATGTCCCGGACCTCGCCGGTTCTTCTCATGCGATCTAAATAGCGATCCCGGTCTGTCTTAGAGAGGAGCCCCAAATCGATAGTGGTTCGCCCGATCAGCTCTGTTTTATCGTATTGCATCAGCTCACAGTATTTGTCATTGACATCGATGAGCCTTCCGGTTTCCATTTCGACAACCGCAACCGGTTGGGGAGATAATTCAAAGAGCGTACGGAATCTCGATTCACTCTCCCGTACCTCCTCTTCAGACTTTTTCCGCTCGCTGATATCGGACAGAGATGCAATACAGCAGAGTTCGCCAAGGTAATGGGTTGCACAGACCGATATCTCCATGTCGAATGGTTCGCCGGTTTTACGCTTGCCCTTGCTCTCATAAACGGCAGCCTGTTCGATTTCTCCTGCCATTCTTTGTTTCCTCTTTTCCGCTACTTCGGCAGCGGCCTCAGGAGCCAGAAGATCATCAACCACTATATTTTCTAAATCCTCGGGTTCATATCCGAATATGTCATAAAAGGGTTTGTTGGCGAACAGGATTTCTTCCTGTCGGTACAACACGATGGCGCTCACGTTGCTATCTACGACGTTTTTGTACCGTTCCTCGCTTTCCCTTAGTGCTTCCTCTTCCTCTTTAAGCTTCAAATTG
>CAYSUA010000502.1:0-4736 GCA_964433795.1 uncultured Desulfobacteraceae bacterium
GTTTTTCACCGGCGCTGCTTCTGTCCCACTTTATGACGATTCGTATCCCCACCCCGGAGGCATAAAGGGTAAACCCAACCACCGGAATCGAGCTTGTAATCAATGCGATGGCAGGGGGTGAAACGAGCATCGGATCACACTTCCCCTACGACGCTGCCGTCTCGAAGCTCAATCACCCGGTCCACCACCGAAGAATCGATGAGGATCGGGTCATGGCTGGCCATCAGCACCGTCTTTCCCTGGTTTTTGAGCATTGCAACGATATCCAGAAACTGCCGGGCCAGACCCGTATTCAGATGGGCGGTGGGCTCGTCGGCGATAATAAACGCCGGGTCGTTGATCAGGGCGCGGGCAATGGCTGCGCGCTGCTGATCCCCCCCGGACAGGTGTTGGACCGGTGCATACGCTCTCGAACCGATTTCAAGGGCCTCGAAAAGAAAAAGCGCCCGTTCCCGCACCTGCCGCTGTCCTTTTGTCGTGGGATATGCGGGAAGCATGACGTTCTCAAGAAGCGTCACCCCGTTTATGAGATTAAAATGCTGAAAGACAAATCCGAAGGATTCCCTGCGGATTTGTGAAAGGAACCGCTCGGACAAACCGGTGATTTCCCGGCCCTCCAGAAGGACCCGTCCGGACGTGGGCCGCACCATACAGCCGATAACGCTTAATATGGTGGTTTTGCCGGATCCGCTGGGGCCTTTGAAAAGGGTCACTCCCTTGCCATGGATCTGAAGGTCGATCCTCTCCAGTGCTATGAACTGGCTGGGTTTGCCGGAGTTAAATATTTTGGCAATGCCGATAAGCTGGATCATGGGATCGACTTTTTTACCTATCTATCACTTCAGGGGCCGCAACATTTCCGGGGTGATCGCGTCAAACGTGAAAATCTTTTTGCCACGGTGATCTTTTAAGAACGCTTCAGCGCTCTCGGCACTGGAAAAGGGTATGAGTTCTCTACCCATGGGGCCGAAAACATCGCTCCCCGTCACAAAGTGCGCCCCTGCCGCATTGACGAAATCGACCGAATAATAGTCCGTCACAAATATCGCCTCGATGTCGGCTGTTGTCTTTCCGGGAGAATAATCGGCAATGTTGAAATAGTATTTGAAAAAATCCTTGGCGCCGTCGAAAAATACGGTTTTTTGCCCTTTAAACCGGATCTGGGCCATCCAATCCGGGTATTTGGCCACAAACATCCCGCATACCGGACATTTGTCGTCCGGCATGGGAGAGGCCGGCGCGGGTGGATCGGCTTTTTTCTTTTTCATTTTCTGTCGCTTGTTTCGAATCATCACGAGGTCTTCATACATATCTTCAAAAGCTGTCTTTATGGATTGAGAATAATCGGCGGCCTGCCCCCCGAAGGCCTTGATGAAACTCCGAGCGTCCGCCTGTATCGCAAAGGCCCATTTGGCCCGTTTGGTCATGACGCCCATTTTACTGCCGCCGATCACCCAAAAGGCTTTTTCCGCATCGATGAGTTTTTTGGTGTTATAATCGCCCACCGTAATCGTGCGCGGAATTTTATCGATTTTCAGCGACAGATCGATGGCCGCACAGTGCAGGGAACAGGTACCGACGGATGTATCGTCGTCATAGATGATGTATGACCTGGAATGGGCAAATTTGGTGCGATCCATACCGCAGTAAGAACACGATGGATACTTTTGCAAATCGCCGTCAGCCAAAGCAGGGAAAGCACTCAGCATGGTTAAGGCTAAGAAAAATACAGCAAAAAGAATGAATCCCGAAATCTGACGATTCTTCATAATCCCCCCTCCTGTGCCGATTTAAGGCCGATTGAACCATCGGTTAACATCTCACCAATTCAGCAAAATTTGGGCCACCTGATACCAGCGGAGCGCCGAAAGGGAAACTATTCAAGCATTAACAGGGGGTTAATCGAATTTGCATGGATCCGGCGCACGGTGTTGTAACAGGGCGGGACTGTGCCACGACACAGACATGGGACATCACAGGGTGTGACATAGTGTGCCGGCACAGCGGAAAATCGCCGCCGCGAGCATGTTCGATATTTTAGAAAATCGGTTATAGAAACGCTTTCACCGGCCTAAAATTTGATCCACTTCCTCCTGTGTCAGATGCTGTGCCTCGTAGTTTCCGTATCCGATACATTGCTCTATGGTTCCAAAAAATTCCCGCAAATGGGTTTTTGATCCTTCCAGCAGATTGTCATTGCTTTGGACAATATTTGTCTGAGCTTTGTTCGGGCCCGATGCACTGTTACTTTCACATTGGCCTCGGTGATTCCAGCAATCTCTGCAATTTCACGATAGGACAGCCTGCTGCTGACCACTAATGCCAGAATGTCTCTCTCAGTGCCATTGAGCATTTTCAGTGCTGAAAGAATTCGGCGATATTCTTCCCGCACCATAAGATGATCTTCAGGATTTCTCGGATCTTTCAGGTTTTCTCCGAATTGAATATTTTGATGCGCATTGCGATGATTATCCATCAGGATGTTCCGGGCGATGGTAAACAGGAGTGTGGGGCTAACCTTTGTGCTGCCATAATGCTCCAAATAACGGGTAAAACTCTCCTGCATGATGTCCTCCGACAGATCGGTGTCACCCGTGCGCCGCAGCAGGTATCCGAAAAGCTTATCCTTGTATTTATTGTAAAACGCGCTGAATGGGCTCACGTTTTATCCTTGTCTCCAGGAACTGATACGAAAACCGCATTCACCGGAGGCGCGAAACGAAGTGAATCGCCTTCCATCTAAGTTTTCAGCAACAAGTGAGAACCTCGTGCGAGTCGACACGGAGATCGACCGTTAAACTCGGAAAAAGACCGGCCTGTGCGGAATTCGAACCCCCCGAAACGGCGGCAGAAGTTTTAAATCAAGGCACCTTTAAAGGGGGTTTCGGTTGAAAACAGGCTTCCTTTGATCAAGAAATTATGTTTCATAACCGTCAAGATACCTTGTTCACGGTATCTGCCGCCGAAAAATAGTACGCAAATTTTATGCCCGCTAGTCATGAAGCATTCGCTTTCCCGTGCACGGAAGCCGTTTCCTCTGAATCCGCCGAGTTGCCGAATACCGGCCTTTGAAAAAAATGTGCTTCCAAATTGTAACCTTTACCGCCTGTTTCCGTTTAACAAGTAACATTCCGGTGGAGAAGCGATCGGAGATCAAACGGTTTATATGCCCCCGTGGCTGAGCAGTGAAAAAACTTTTGTGAAATACCGGACACAAATCCAAAAACGGAAAGGAGAGAGGTTATGTTGAAGAAATTATTTATGGCGTTTTTCATCTTGCTGATATGCGGATTGCTGGTAACTCCGGCGTGGAGTTCCAATGCCACCGATGAGACGATCCAAAGCCAGCCGAATGTATTGCTGCAAGACGATTACGGCAGAGCTGATGGCGAGAATCAGCAGAAATGGTTGGAACGACGGATTGTTCTCGCTCAAGGCGGCAACGGCGGCGGTGGAGGCGGTGGCGGCAACGGTGGCGGCAACGGTGGCGGCAACGGCGGCGGCAACGGCGGCCAGGGCGGCAACGGCGGCGGCAACAACGGCGGCAACGGCAACAACGGCAACAACGGCAACAACGGCAACAACGGCACCAACGACGGCGACGGCGACGTCCAGAATGCGTATGCGGGAGAGGAGGATGCACCCGCACCCGGACCCGGACCCGGTCCTTCATGAGGAGAAGGTCTTGCCGGTCAACCAGGCAGATAATATATGGGCAGGAGGCATATAAATCTTATTCGTTTGGAGGTACCTGTTTTCTTATAAAAGTGTGACATGGCACATAGGGTGCCGCATCAAAGTGTGTCATGTCACACTTTTTTGTCAACACGATATCCGATTATCCCTATTTCGCCTCGTTTTCTGTTCAAATCGGCTTTAGAACCCGTAATAATAATTCGATCCACTAAAAAGCAGCGCACCGGGTCATCTCCCGAATTCATCTATCCATCGACAGATAACAGAAAACAAAACGGTTTCAAACCGTGACAATGAAAACCTGGAGTCAGAATAGGGAAGTCTGCAGAAAACGGTAGATATTAATTATGGATGAGAATCACCATATAAATTGGGTATTTTATTTACCTATAATATACCCAATTTTTGAGTATTGACATGTCCAACTTATTTTTATAAAATTTATGCATATGATAGTCATGGCTTTTATCCAATATAGCGTATATAGAGTCTATGCTCGGACCTGAAGCATGAATCGACTGTTGCTTCTGTTCTCATCACTCACCTGAAGTCCGTTTGAAGCCATGAGTAATCAGGGTCTTTTTGGCACCCTGTTTGCATAGGCATCAGATGATACCTTTCGATTAATACTGCTAAACATCTGATGATATACTTGGCCTTGGCTATAGACCGAAAAATTTTCTAAATGGGCCACACTCATGAATTATCAGGATGAAAAGGAGTCGGAGATTGAACACGAAAAAAACATTCTCGTTGTCGATGACGAGGAGAGCATCCGCTATACCTTCGATTTTTTTCTTTCCGAACACGGCTACAGCGTCACCGGGGCCGAGAATTATGATGAAGCCATATCCCTCATAGAAAAGTCAGAATTTGATCTAATTTTCGCGGATATCGTCATGGATGGTAGAACCGGCGTCGATCTGCTCAAAATGATCAAGGAAATCCGGCCAAACCTGCCGGTGATCATGATCACTGGAGTCCCCAGTGTATAATGGCGGAATATTTAGCATAGGAGAAGGTATAGATTTTTAGAATTC
>CAYSUA010000503.1:0-4720 GCA_964433795.1 uncultured Desulfobacteraceae bacterium
AGATTCATATTGTGAGTCAAACCACTGATTATAGTAGTAGGTAAATGCGTAATTATAATTACCCGCAATACCTTCATATTGTCGGGCTTCTTTGCTAACAATACTGTACCAATATTGTGGAGGAGTTTCTTCAATATAGACCCAGAAAGATATTGTCCACTCATCAAGTGTAAAGGGGGTCCCGTTGGCCATGATGTAACTGGTCCCATCAAAAGCTGCTGATAATCCCACAGCACCATCAGTGTATGTAACTGCTCCGATCTCTGTACCGTGATTAGAATTGCCTGAGACATCTTGAGCATTACCCTCAAAAGGGAAGTACGCTATTAGTCCTTCATTCATATCTTCATTGGCGGATACTTTTATTGTAGTAAATGGGACGAAAAAGATTGTTACGGTCAAAATAAGAATTGCGAATTTTCCTTGAATGCTCATAGGTCACTCCCCTTTTTTAGATAATCGCTCCTAAATAAAAAGCCCATCCTCTTGACAGAAGAATGGGCTTTAACGATATTTTGATTTATCGTTGGGCAACCCCGCTACCCATCATTACCGGGCCGGAGGCTTTGCGTCCCACTCTTTCGAGAGGTTTGCCATTTTCACAACTATTTACAACTATTTAATTATTATCGGCAAATACGTATAAAACTTTAGACGTTTGTGTAATAAATTTTGAACTATATCATATAGATATGCAACGTCGTGGTATGTTTTGGTGGGATGTATCGGAATCGGTCAGGATTAAGGTTTCTTTCGCAAATCAATACGGCTGAAGGGTACCGGAGAGTAACGCTTTCGATACGATAACACAGCGCCTCATTTCTCAACATTTGGCTCCATCAGTCCTTCACTTTTATAATCTTCGCTCGCAGGAAAATCATAGCGACTCCGGGTTGTTGTAATTTTTATATATCAACCCCATATAACACCAAATCTTTACCCAAGATTTTCACTTTTCGCCCAAGAAAAAAGTGCCGCGTCTTGAATAGTGAATAATTGAAAACCGCGAGTTAAACCCAGATTGAAGTACGACCTTTTTTGTTGACTAATTCGACTTACCATCTAAAGAAGACAACTAAAGATCACGCAACCAACAATAGGCCTGGAATATTTTCGAAATGCTGATCTTTGGTGAATAGTTTAAGTCCGTTTTGAAGTGCTGCCGCACCGATCCAAATGTCGTTGGTGGATATCGGTGTTCCTGCCTTCTTCAGTTTATCCAGAATGTCGCCGTAAAAATCGGCTGTGGTTTCGTCGATCAAATAGATTTTAACGCGTGGAGAATCTAAAAACCTCGCAAGTTCGTCTCGATTTTCGCTCTCCTTGGTTCCGCCCTTAAAACCGGAAATCAATTCCCCGATGCTGATGACACAAAAACCGATCTCAACGGCGCTTTGAAGAACAGATACAACATCGGCTGTGCCCTTGAGCGCATGGGTATAAATGTTGGTATCGATAAGGATGCGGTTCATTTCCAAAGCTCCGGATCGATTCTTCTCTCGGTGTCGATCTTACTCTGGATCTTGTTAAATTCTTTCTGAGTCCATCTCCCGAAAAGGTCGTCCAAATCGTGATGCACTTGTGTGAACTTTCTCTCTTTTTCAAACCCGGAGTGCTTCTTTAAAGCATCGATGACGATCTGATTGACACTTTTTCCCTGGCGCTTTGCCATATATTTCAAGGTATCAGACAACTCTGGCTCGACCCCTCGCACAGTAAGCGTTTTCATTTTTGATATTCTCCTAAAATATGATTGCATAATTTGATTTCTATTTGATGTCATACATTATCATCAATATTTGAATAATGTCAAGAAAGGCAGCTATATCAAACAGCCTCTTCGACTTTGGCCAACGCTTTCCGGATCTCTTCGCACCCTTCGGCAGAGGGGCGCTTAAGCGGCCGTAAGGGACTTCCGCCATAATATCCGAGGATATCCATGGCGGCCTTGATGCCTCCGGGGCCATACTTCATGATGCTCTTGGTCATGGGCAGTAGGATGGACTCAAGCCGCTTAGCCTCTTTAATATGATCGCTGCGAAAGGAGTCGAGCAGGCTGACCCATTGATCGGGGAAGAGATTGGTGATGGGCATCATCCCCCCGTTGATGCCCACAAAAAGCGCCGCCAGAAATGTCGGGGCATTCCCGGTAAAGATGAGAAATTCAGGGCCGCCGACGCTTCTCAATTCAGCGAGTTGTGCGATATTGCCGGTACCGTCTTTGACTCCCGGAACATTAGGGTGTTCGGCCAGCTTCCCGATGAGATCCGGCCCCAGGTTCAAGCCTGTAAAGCCCGGTGAGTTGTAGGGAATCACGGGAATGCCGGCGGATTCCGCCACTGCCGTATAATGATCATAAAGCGCTTCAGGGTTCATGGCGGACTTGAAATAATGGGGAGGCCCGACCAGGGCATAATCCGATCCCAGTTCCGCAGCCCGCTTTGTAAGGTCAATGGTTCTCTTTGTGGATTCGAGACCGGTTCCGGTCACAAGAATCCTGTCTGCCGGCATGGCATCGCGTGCGGTTTCAATGACGAGATACCGCTCTTTGTCCGTTAAAAAGACAGATTCCCCGTTTGACCCGAGGGCCAACACGCCGGCCACCTTAGTGGACATCAATTTTTCCAAATTAAACCGCAGCTTTTCAGGGCTCACCCGTTCTTCTACAAACGGGGTGGGAATGGGAGGGATGATCACGTCTTGCATTCTTCTTTTCTCCTCTGCATGGTTTCTTTCTTCCTGCGCGTGCATTGATTCCGGCAATTCCCTCTCCTCAACATGACGCGAGCCGCTCCAGCGTTCTATTATATTGACCGATTATATTCTCCCACAAAAACGGTCTCATTTCCTCTGACAGTCGGGTCTGGATTTTTTCATAACGCGCATAATCCGAAAGGATCGAGATAAGCTTTTCAATGAGATCGTGTCGGTTTTTATAAAGAAAGTGCTCATGGTACTTTTCAGGGAGTATCTCAGGGTATGAAAGCCTGTTTGGAAGGAGCGGTACACATCCCATAATCATCGCTTCTATAACGGAGATACCGAAGTTTTCCTGCATTGAAGTGCTGATAACCACCGCACCTTGTTTAAGCCATTTTTCATACGTCTCTCTTTGAGGCACATATCCGAATTGCAGTATTTTATCCTTAAATTTCTCTTCCGCTTTTTCAAACGCTTCAGGGATTTTGCCGAAGTTTTCTCCCATCACTGCCAGACGAAAATCGAGCCCGCTATCGTTCAGGGCGTCAAGCGCACTGAAAAACGTCTCGCCGTTCTTGTCAAACCCCCACCGGTGGTTCCAGATAATCAAAGGAGGGGTTGTCTGCTTTTCAGCAGCCCCGTCAAATGACAGGGTGATGCCCGGGTAGAGAACCTCCGCTTTTTCACGGATTTTTTCTGCAACGCCCTCTGGTCTGAAATCCCGTCCCCTTTTCAGAAACTCCGGCACGGCGTTTAAAAACGCATCCCTGTGCATTTTTGAATTAAATATAACCATGTCGGCCACCAATGCGGTGGTAATGTTGATGATCCCGAGCTGAAACACGCCCTTATCGCCGGGAGGCTGTGGATATGTCATCTGGTTTTCATGGAAATATGCAAGAATCGGCGGACACGGTGAGCCGACAAGCGCCTTGAAATCAGCCAGGTTGAAAAGATCGGTCACGATGATGCCGTCATATTTTTCAAGCGGGGGGATGTTCTCTAAAATATGAAGTGCCGATCCGAGCATGCGCCAGCGCCAGTTTTCACCGGGCAAGGACACAATATCGATATCGTGCGAGGAGTAAGCAGACAGTCCGTTTACAAAAAGCGAATGCGAACCCAGACAATATGTTTCAATAAAAAGATAATTCAAAACTGTTCACCAGCGATGGCGCCTTACGTGCTTGATTACTCCGGCCGGAGCTCTTTAATTACTGACCCAGAGCTGTTTTCGCAGCCTGAGTGCCTGCCATCCGCCCGAAGGTGGCGCCCGCCATCATGCCCGATCCCGATGCATAACTCCAATGCCAGAGCCCGCCGAGCATTTCCCCTGCCGTGTAGAGTCCCGGGATGGGACGGCCTGCAACGTGTTGGACCTGCGCTGTTTCGGTGTCCGCTTTGAGCCCGCCAAAGGTGAACGTGATGCCGCAGCACACCTCATAGCCCACAAAGGGCGGCTCTTCGATGCTGACGGCGTAGTTGCTCTTAGGCGGTGATATCCCTAACGTGTGCTTGCCGTCTTTTTGCAGAGGATTAAGATCCATGGGGCCGGGCTGTACGGCGGTGTTGAATGATCGCACGGTTTCCGAAAGACCGGCGGGGTCGATTCCCAGCTTGCCGGCCAGGTCTTCGAGGGTATCGGCCGATGCCCCTGAAGCATCGAACTTTTCATAGCCGGCCAGTGTGCCGAGCCTTTTGTGCTTTGCATCGAAGATCTGGAATGCTTTGCCGCCGGGCTGGGCGATGATGGCGCGTCCCATTTTGGCATACGTGAGTGCGCGCACATCTTCTCCTTCGTCTGCAAAGCGTCGGCCGTAAATGTCCACCATGAGACCGAAAGGATAGGCATAACGGTTCCACTCTTGCCCACCCACGCTCCTGTCTGAGGGTTTGCCGGCTGCCGGTCGATTCAGATCCTGGGGTGATGCGTGGCAGCTTGTCCAGCTTCCGTGAGACATGGCACCGATATTAAGCGCCATTCGCAGCCCGTATCCGGTATTGGAGCATACCCCCCTGT
>CAYSUA010000504.1:0-4709 GCA_964433795.1 uncultured Desulfobacteraceae bacterium
GCCCGGAGGATACACCACCTAATCCCTCAAACACAACTTTTGATTATATCTCCCAAGAAGGTTGGTGAAGCCAGAGCGAAGCGAGACGCAATCCTCAGAGAATACCATTACACAGGTAGATTGCCAGAGCGAACACCTGAAGATGAGCAACCAGATGCGATGACATTAGCTGAGATGGCCGATGTTTGGTTGGCGCACAATGATAAGAAGGTTGAAGCAGGTGAGATGACACCGAAAACACTGAAAGAATACCGGAAGTCAGTCAACAAATATATCTTACCTGAATTTGGTGAAAAACCTATCAATAGAATCCGGAAGATTCAGATAGAAAATCTTCTGGATAATTTGGTAGGTCTAACCAAGAAAACTAAAAAACACATTCTGAGCCCACTATCTGGCATACTCAAGAAGGCAGTCAAAATGGAACTGATTGAGTTCAATCCTGCTCGTGAAGTTGAGATTGAGAGCGGTAAAGAATCAAAGAAATCTGATCCATTAACACCTGAAGAGGTATGGATATTCTTAGAAAATGTGGACGGCTACTACAAGCCAGTGTTCCAGTTCGCATTCAATACAGGAATGAGATGGTCAGAGATTACAGCATTGAAATGGAAAAATGTGGATCTGACAAAGAGGATTGTGAAGGTGAGAGAAAGCCGTGTGGAAGGTAATGAAGGTAAGACCAAGAACGCTTACTCAAACAGGAATGTCAAACTCAATGACACATCTGTTGAAGCCCTGTGTGAGCAGAGAAAAATTTCATCAGGTAAATCTGAGTATGTGTTCCAGAACAAACATGGTAAACCTATCACCACCAATACGCTTTGTGTTAAGTTTTTTAAACCTACATTGATAAAGGCTGGACTGAACACCAATCGTTCAATAAAGGACACCAGAGGAAGTTACACTACCAACAATATCAATGCTTCTGAGAAGTTGAGTTCAATTCAAAAGCAGATTGGTCATGCTGTTGGTAGCGCCGTGACGCTGAAGCAATATTACGGTGATACTCCTGATCCGGAGTTCGGAAAAAGGTTTGACAGGTCTTTGAAATCTGTCAGTAAACCTGTCAGTCGTACACGCCTCAGAAAAAAATATTGAGTTATTTCAGATAGTTATTGGTCGGGACGGCTGGATTTGAACCAGCGACCCCAGCGTCCCGAACGCTGTGCTCTACCAGACTGAGCCACGCCCCGACAGGAAATATTAATTATTCATTCGGCCCTGAATTGTCAATGAAAAACATCCCGCATCAAGAATATAGCATCCAATATCGAGTATCGATCACTAATAATCAGCGAGTTTCTGCATCCAAAATTTATTTAAACGGGTTTCTCACCAGAATGGTTTGATCTCTTCCTGGTCCTACGGAAACGATTTCAATGGGCGTTTCGGTGATCTCCTCTAATCGGTTGAGGTAGTTTCTGGTGTTTTCCGGTAAACCATCCAACCTGGTGCAACCGGTTATATCATCAGGCCATCCCGGCAGCGTCTCGTAGACCGGTTTGCAGGCAGCAAGCGTCTTGAGGCTTGCCGGAAAATCTTTTATGCGTTCGCCATTGACTTCATATCCGGTGCAAATGTTTAGTGTTTCAAAGCCGTCGAGCACATCCAGTTTGGTAATGGCAAGGCCTGTCAATCCATTGAGCCGGACCGCATTATTCACCATAACCAAATCCAGCCAACCGCACCTTCGCTTGCGACCCGTAGTGGCGCCGAATTCAACCCCCTTTTGCTGCATTCGATCACCGGTTTCATCCAACAGTTCTGTTGGAAACGGTCCTGCGCCGACCCGTGTGGTATAGGCCTTTACAACACCCACGACCCCGGTGATATCTTTCGGACCGACTCCGGAACCGCAGCAGGCATTTCCCGAAAGGGTATTCGATGAGGTCACAAACGGATAGGTTCCGTGATCGATATCCAGATGCGTTCCCTGGGCCCCCTCGAATAGAACCTGTTTTCCAGTTTTGACGGCATCACTGATGGATACCGATATATTGGCGACATGGGGAGCAAGTCTTTCAGCACAAGCGCTGTACTGTTCGATGATCCCGTCTAGTTCCATTTCCATGGATTCGGCGCCAAGATAATTCTCAAGGTAGAAATTTTTCTCTTTTAGCAGGGTGGAGACCTTTTCGTAAAAGACCTCGCTATCCTGAAGATCTATGAAACGGACCCCCCTGCGGGTGGCCTTGTCTTCATAGCAGGGGCCGATGCCCCGGCCGGTGGTTCCGATTTTTTTATCACCCTTCATGGCTTCCCGGGCAAGATCGACAGCCCTGTGATAGGGCATAATCACGTGTGCTTTTTCGCTGATCCTGAGCTGATCAGCAGTTACCGGAATGCCTTCCTTGATTAAATAATCGATTTCTTCAATGAGAACTTCAGGATCCACCACCATGCCGTTTCCGATGATGCAGGTTTTTCCCTGCAAGATGCCGGAGGGCACCAGATGACTGATAAACTGCTTGTCGTTTACCACCATGGTGTGGCCGGCGTTGTTGCCTCCTTGAAACCGGACCACCAGGTCGGCATACTCGGCCAGCAGGTCCACAATTTTCCCTTTTCCTTCATCTCCCCATTGGGTTCCGATTATTACGATATTTGCCACGGCAAACTCCTTTAAAAGACCGCAGACCGCCACATGCTCTTGTTGTCACTATTTGTTTTGGATTTAGAGTGAGAGCGGTGAGTCGGTATAATGTTGGTTTGTTGATTATTTTATTTTGTCATCGTTTGTTTTGAAAAAAATCCTGCATTAACCGCTTGCATTCTTCCTGATATATCCCCCTGATGATTTCGGGGTGATGATTCAATCGTTTGTCTTCGGCAAAATTATAGATTGAACCCAGTGCACCCCATTTGGGGTCATCAGCCCCGAATATCACTCTGGCAATCCGTGCATGAATTATGGCCCCCATGCACATGACACAAGGCTCGACCGTAACATATAGGCTGGTATTTAACAATCTGTAATTATGAATTTTTTTGGCAGCTTGGCGCAGTACCAAAATTTCGGAATGAGCAGTGGGATCCGCCAACTGGATGGTCTGATTGTAACCCTTTGAAAGAATCTTCCCGGACTCATCCACAAGCACCGCCCCCACTGGCACCTCGTCCATCCGACCGGCTTTTCTTGCCTCCTCAATGGCAATTTCCATGTATTTTTCATGGTCACTTTCCATCCACATCAGATACGATGAATTCGCGACCTGATCAACCGAAATCCATAGCGCCGATCATTCAATATACCATCATTCCAAAATTCCAGTACTCCAGCATTCCAATACTCCAACACTCCATCGACTTATTTCCATTGACATCAAAGGCGACTTCACTTATGTATTCAGGGTTTAATTTCGTGCGCCCGTAGCTCAGCCCGGATAGAGCGCCGGACTACGAATCCGTAGGTCGCAAGTTCAAATCTTGCCGGGCGCACCAGAGAAAAACCACAGGTGATGGTCTATAAAAAGGCTGTCACCTATTTTTTTGCATATTTGGCAGGATGAGATCCAAGGAGCAGGCTCGTGCGCCTAAGGTGCATTCAAATCTTGCCCCCGTTTTATAAACGGGATTTCACATCTTTTTTCTTTAAATTTGGGTGTTCAACGGGCGCACCATTTCAGAAACCGTGCAGGGGGTAAATATTTATTGCTTATCCCCTGTTTCTTTTCGTACCTAATCCCACAGTGGTTCAACAGTAAACTCGAAACTCAAAAAATCAACACCTTCTAAGTATCTTCCCATCCGGCCTTTGACATATCCCCAATATCCATAATATCTAAGTTATCCAGTTGACCATTAATGTATACGAGAAGGGAATATGGTATGAAAAATTATCGAATCGTTGACCTTAGCCTGCCGATTATCGATGGTGGAGGCTTTGGCAGGCCTGCCAAGATCACCTATTCCGATCACAAAAGCCGAGGAAATGCTCTTGCTGATCAACTGGGCATTGATCCTGATGATATTGATCAGAAAGCAAACGCCATGGAGGAATTTAGCTTCCTGACCACCCACACCGGTACGCACTTTGATGCTCCCTGGCACTACACGGATACTACGCAGGGAGAGCCGGCACTCACCATCGATCAGGTTCCGCTTGAATGGTGTTTTGGACCCGGAGTCTGGCTTGACCTCAGTTATAAAGCTCCCGGTGAAGATATTTCGGAAGAAGATATCAAAGCGGTCGTGAACAAAATTGATTATACCATCCGTCCCAGAGACATCGTCCTTATAAAGACCGGTGCGGGCGCCTGCTATGGACAGGATTCTTGTGACAATATGAATGCCGGAATGACGCGGGAAGCGACCCTGTGGTTGGCCGATCAAGGAGTAAGGCTTGCGGGCATTGATGCCTGTTGCTGGGATCGGCCCCCACAGCTGCAGATCGAATCAATCAAAAAAGGCGAACGGAAAGGGAGGTACATGGAGGGCCATCGCGCTGCCGGAGAGCGGGCATGTGTATTCTGGAATGGTTGACAAACCTGGACGAACTACCACAGTATGGCTTTACGGTGTACGCTCTCCCAGTCAAGATCGAGAAGGCCGGCGGCAGCTGGGTGAGGGTTATCGCTATTGTGGAGGGAGATTAGCAACAGAATCACATCAATATTATGGAGGGCTTAAATGAAAATTTTAATTCTTTATTTCTCAAAAGGCGGCAATACCAGAAAGCTGGCTGAAGCTATTGCCAAAGGAGTCGA
>CAYSUA010000505.1:0-4699 GCA_964433795.1 uncultured Desulfobacteraceae bacterium
TCGAAAATCGAAAATCGAAAATCGAAAATATTGCATACACCCTTCAGGTGGGCAGAGAAGAGATGCCTGAACGGCTGGCCGTTCCGGCCGACGGCCTGGATGAACTAGTGGACAATCTGAATCTTTTTATCGACGGTCGAACGTCCATGCCCGGGGTCTATCGGGGGCGTGTCCCGTCCGGTTCGGCGGTCTTGCCGGATTCAACGGTGCAGGAAACCGACCAGGGGAAACTCGCTGAACTGATTCAAAACCGACGATTGGATCGATTGGCCGAAGCCTGGATTCGGGGGGCCGACATCGATTGGGAGCTTCTTCACAAAGACGCAAACCCCCGCCGCATTTCCCTGCCGACCTATCCGTTTGCAAGGGAACGGTACTGGATTCCCAAGAAAGAAGCGGGTACGGCGCATGGGGGCGAAGCCGTGACTGTGCTTCACCCATTGATCGATACCAACGAGTCGACCTTTGAGGAACAGCGGTTTAAAAAGGTTTTGCGAAAAACAGATTTCTTTTTGAAAGATCATATCATCGGCGGTCGGCTGATACTGCCGGGGGTTGCTTATCTGGAAATGGCCAGAGCCGCCGGGGACCTGGCCTTTCAACGATCGGCGGTCACTCGGATATCCAACGCAGTATGGACCACTCCCATCATGGTTTCGGATGAACCGACAGCGGTATACATACGCCTCAAACCGAGTGGAACGCGGGTCTCTTTCGAGGTCTATTCCGATGGTGAAAGCGGGCGAAATCTGATCCATGCCCAGGGAAGCCTCTCATATGGACGGCTGAAGCATTCGGATGCGGCCTCGGTAGACATCGAAACGATGATCGAACGGTTGCCGGAGGTTCGGCATCGGCGGGAATGCTACCGGTTGTTTCAAGCCGCAGGGCTTGATTACGGGCCCGCTTTTCAAGCCATCCACACCCTTTATTCGGACGGGAAAGAGGCCTTGTCCCGCCTCGTGCTGCCCGAATCCGTGAAAGACACGCTTCAGGCATTCGTCCTCCACCCCTCCCTGATGGACGGTGCATTGCAGACCGTCAGCGGGTTAATGGGCGGGGAAACGGTCGATTCACCATACCTCCCCTTTGTATTAAAGGAGGTGCAGTGGCTGAGACCGCTGACCAAGGATTGCTATGCCCACGTCCTTCCGGTCGAAGGCGGAGGAGAATCGGAGATCAGACAATTCGATGTCAAGATATTCGACGGGTCCGGAAGACCGCTGGTGATCATCAACGGGTTTTCCTTAAAGGCTTTTGAAAAAGATTCGAGTAAAATATTAAGAAAAGATCAAAACATATTACAATTATTAGAAAAACTATCTAAACATAAAATCAGCGCGCAAGATGTGAAACAACAAATCGGATTGATGAAATAGGGCCATGAAAACGGAAGCATTAACTCAAAATCAGATTATCGACATGGTGGAGCGCCGTCAAATCGCTCCCAAAGAGGGCTTGGAACTGCTCAAGCGATTGCAGGTAAATCTATTTTTTTGCCGGCCGGTATGGAAGGAGATGGCTGATGGTTTTTCACCGGGGATGAAGGGGGTTTCCGGAGACATCCTGGTCATTTATGAAAACAAGGCCGTTGACAAAATCCTAAAGGATCGGTTGGGGGCGGATGATTTTGGGCAAGCGCGATATATTTTTGCAAAGACCGGAACCCGCTTCGAGGCAAAGGGTCCCGACCGTTTCACGATTCGTTCCGATCACCCGGATGACTACAATCGATTGCTTCAAGCACTCAACAAGGATTTCGGACCTCCCCGGACCATTCTACACCTCCTGTCCAACGATCCGTATACCGGACAAGAAAACAACTTGAAGGCTCAGATAGGTGCGGGTCTCTATTCCCTGTTTTTTCTGACTCGCGCGCTGCTCGCGTTAAAACCGACCGATAGGGTCCAGGTTATATATTTTTATCAGGAACCTTCGGGTCGATCCCAACCCCAATATGCGGGGTGCAGCGGTTTTGCAAGAACCCTTGGGCTGGAAAGCAGGACGGTTGCCATAAAAACCGTTTCGATTCCGGATATTCAAAAACTCGCTGCCCTCTCTATCCCCGGAATTCTCGCAATGGAAGATGCGGAGATTCGATTTCGGGGGGACCGATATCTGGTTCGAGCGCTTGAGGAATCAATACCGGACGACGCACCGGATCCCATCGGTTTGTTAAAGGAAAACGGCGTATATCTGCTGACCGGCGGGGCCGGTGGATTGGGGTTTGTTTTTGCGGAGCACCTGGCCAAACAGGTGAAGGCGAAATTGATACTCACCGGGCGATCCCCGCTCGGTGAAGAAAAAGCCTTAAAAATAGAAGCCTTGAGGGGCTTGGGTTCGGAAGTGGTCTACATTCAGGCGGATGTATCCAGACAAGAGGCGGCCCACGCCCTCATCGCCCAGGCACGCTCCCGGTTCAACCGCATAAACGGTGTTGTTCATTGCGCGGGGATCGTGAGGGACAATCTCATTATCAACAAGTCTGTTGACGACCTGTCCGCCGTGATGGCCCCAAAGGTGTTCGGAACCCTTCACATGGATGCGGCCACCAAAGACGAACCGCTGGACTTTTTCGTTCTCTTTTCCTCTATTTCGGCCATTACCGGAAACATGGGACAGGCCGACTACGCCTATGCCAACAGCTTCATGGATCATTTTGTTTCCGTTCGGGAGCAGTCGAGACGCAAATCGAGACGGACGGGAAAAACCATATCCATCAACTGGCCCTTGTGGCGGGAAGGCGGCATGCGGGTGGATGCCCAAACCGAGATATTCCTCGCCCGGAATGCCGGCATGAAACCGCTCAATCGGATGTCGGGCCTAAACGCCTTTTCTTTGTGCCTCGCTTCAAGCCACAACCGGTGGATGGTAGCGGCGGGAAACCGCGGACAGATCAGGCGGGCACTGATCGGTAAACCGGATCATGCCGGGCTCAACCGCCCGGATGCCGGTGTCCGTAAAACAGACTTTCTTTCCACCCTCGGCAAAGATGTCCTCTCCATCGCTTCCGATATTATAAAAATCGACGCCCAGGATATCGACTGGAATGAGGATATCGGCGAATACGGGTTCGATTCCATCAGTTTTACGGAATTTGCCAATCGGATCAATCGGCAATTCCGCCTGGATATCACCCCTGCCGTATTTTTTGAGCTGCACTCAATCGGCGCGTTCACCGAATTCCTTGCCGGGAATTACACCGATCACTTATCCGATTACTATCGAGCCGATTCGACGGATAAGACTGCGCCCAAGCCTGAATTACCGGTGCCGGAAGCGGCTGAAAATCCCGAACCGTTTATTGCCGACCGGTTTCAGCTTCCGGCCGTCGAACCGGTCCACGCGGAAGCAGAAGACCGGTCCATTGCCGTCATCGGCATGAGCGGTGTCATGCCCGGATCCGAGGATCCGGAAGCCTTCTGGAAACACTTGGTCGACGGAGACGACCTGATCACTGAAGTTCCGAAAGACCGGTGGGACTGGCGGCGCTTTGAACTCGATTCGACCGTCGACACCGATCAGATCAAGTGGGGTGGATTCATGCCGGATGTGGACAAGTTCGATTGCCTCTTTTTCGGCATTTCTCCAAGGGAGGCGGAGTTGATGGATCCACAGCAACGGCTCTTTATGGAAACCGTGTGGAAGACCATCGAAGACGCCGGGTACGCTCCCTCGAGCCTGTCGGGCACCCGGACCGGCTTGTTTGTCGGGGTGGCCACCAGCGACTACGTGGAACTCGTCCGGGATCGTGCCGCCGAAATCGAAGCCCATGCTTCCACCGGCATGTCCCACTGCATTCTGGCCAACCGGATTTCATACCTGCTCAATATACACGGACCCAGCGAACCGATCGATACCGCTTGCTCCAGTTCGCTGGTGGCGATCCACCGGGCTGTGGAGGCCATTTGCAGCGGCAGCTGCGACGCAGCCATCGCCGGGGGGGTGAATGTGATCCTCACACCGTCCCTTACCATCGCATTCGGCAAGGCCGGCATGTTGAGCCCCGACGGACGCTGCAAAACCTTTGACGCCCGTGCCGACGGATACGTCCGGGGAGAGGGGACCGGTGCGGTGTTGTTGAAACCGCTGAGCCGGGCCGTTGCAGACGGTGATCACATCTATGCCGTTATCCGGGGCACGGCCGAAAACCACGGCGGGCGGGCCAAATCCCTGACAGCCCCCAACCCCAACGCCCAGGCGGAGCTCCTGGTGGATGCCTACGAGAACGCCGGCGTGGCACCGGACAGCGTCACCTACATCGAAGCCCACGGCACCGGTACCCGGCTGGGGGATCCCATTGAAATCAACGGGCTGAAGAAAGCCTTTAAAGTGCTCTGTGAAAAACAGGGAAGGACCCTGCCGTCGGAACCCGTCTGCGGCATCGGATCGGTGAAGTCCAATATCGGTCATCTGGAAACGGCCGCCGGTATCGCCAGTGTCATAAAAGTGCTGCTGGCCCTGAAACACCGGAAACTCCCTGCCAGCATCCATTTCAGAGAGCAGAACCCCTACATCGATCTGGTGGGAAGCCCCTTTTATATCGTCTCCGAGACCCGTGAATGGGAGCCGCTCAAGGATGCGGCCGGCGGGCGGCTCCCCCGGCGGGCCGGTGTGAGCTCCTTCGGATACGGCGGTTCCAACGCGCATGTGGTCCTTGAAGAATATCAAGAACCAGAGGTCAGAGGTCAGGGGTCAG
>CAYSUA010000506.1:0-4698 GCA_964433795.1 uncultured Desulfobacteraceae bacterium
ATACTTATGTTAATTATGCGCAGGGGCTTTTCATCTGGGTCTTCAACAAGGCATGGTTTAACAAGCTGCCTGCCGATCTTCAGAAGACCTTCAAAGAGGTGGTTCGTGATGTGTGTGCCGACATCCGAGTACAGACCAAACAGCAGGAAATAGACCAGATCGCCAAAGCCAAAGCCAACGGGATACAATTCATTAAGCTTTCCGACAGCGACCTGGCCTTTTTAAGAAAGTCCGGCGACGCCGCCCACAAGAAATACGCAGGAGAGATCAATAAACTTTATTCCGGAGATAAATACAAGTACGAAAACTATCTGAAAGCCGTTCAGGATTATATGGACTATAAACCCTAAATAACCGATGCTTTTAACCCAGGGGCCTTTACATCCATACAAAGGCCCCTTTTATTTTGATCCCGTATCAAAATCGAAATAAGAAGCCCATGCTGAACAGAGTTCTTCAATTTTTCGATAAGATCTTGACCTTTTTTGAAGAGTGGACGTTGTTCATCACCGTGATCGTGGCGCTGGTGGCCTTATTTTTCAATGTGGTGCTCAGGTATGGTTTCAATTATTCACTGGCCTGGTCGGAAGAACTGGTTCGTGAAGTCATTATCTATACCACTTTTATCGGTTGCAGTGCCGCCTTGAAACGAAACTCGATGATTAAAATCGACGCATCCGTTCAACTCTTTCCAAGGCTTAAGATACCCTTTACGTTTTTTTCCAATTTTGTGACCCTCGTCTTCTCATGTTTTCTGATGTATTACGGTTGGTTGATGGCGGCCCTACAGGTCAGAACGCATCAAAAGACCATTATTATGCAAATACCACTGGTCTACCTATTCGCGATTCTTCCCTTAACGGGCGGGATGATGTTTATCCGCACCATTCAGGTGACCTATAAGGAAATCAAAAAACTTAAAACCCATGAGGAGGAGGCATAGATGGCATTGGAACTGGTGATGGTGCAGTAGGAATATCCATATGGAGACGAGTCACGTTATCATTCTCTTGATCTTACTGGGGTGCATGGCAACCTATGTTCCGGTATTCATGTGCCTTTTCTTTACCGCCGTTTTGGGATTTGTCTTTTTTACTGAATTGCCCCTTCTTCTGCTGGCCCAAACCCTTTTCAGAAGTATGGATAATTTCGCGTTGGTCGTTGTACTGTTTTTTATCCTCTGTGGAAACATTATGACCGCCGGTTCAATCGTCGAGAAGCTGATTAAAGTGGCCAACGTACTGGTCAGTTGGCTTCCCGGCGGGCTCGGGATGGCAGGGGTTCTGGCCTGCGGTCTATTCGGCGCCATATCCGGTTCAACCGTTGCAACCGTCGTTGCTTTAGGCGGATTTATGATTCCGGCGCTCATTGAAAACGGCTATCCCGTCAGGTATACCATGGGGTTGATGACCACCTCCCCCAACTTGGGCGTCATTATCCCGCCCAGCATCAGTATGATTCTATACAGTATGATCAGCAACGTGTCCTTGGAAGGCCTTTTTTTAACCGGATTCATCCCTGGTGTTCTGATCATGTTTGGTACGTGTATGTACACCTATTTAGTATTTCAGAGAAAAAAAGATATTGTCCGGATGCCCATACCGACATTCAAGGAGGTTTTTGCAGTTGCAAAAGAGGGTTTCTGGTCTCTCATGCTGCCGGTTATTATCTTCGGGGGAATTTTTTCCGGAGCGTTTACCGCCAATGAGGCTGCTGTTATTGCCTGTGTCTATGCATTCATTGTGGAACTCTTTATTCATCGCTCCGTCCGGCTCTCTGAAATAAAAAAGATTACCGTGGATTCGGCCGTCACCTCTGCCACGCTGCTGATTATTGTCGCCGGCGCAACCTGTTTCGGGAGGCTTTTAACCCTTGAAGACATCCCGGGTCGGATAACCGAGGCGGTTTTATCGACAGTCCATTCCCCCATCCTGTTCCTTCTGGCCATTAACATATTACTTCTTATCGTCGGTATGTTTATGGATATCATATCCGCTACCATGATCTTAGGACCGGTTTTTCTGCCCATGTTGGATGCCTTCGGAATAAGCTGGATGCATTTTGGGTTGATTTTAACCGTCAACCTGGCCATTGGGTATTGCACGCCTCCCATGGGGGTAAGTCTCTATATTACCGGTTCCATCGCCAACAAGGATATTATCTTTGTGTCCAAAGCGGTTCTTCCGTTTATCGCCATTCAAATTGCGGTGCTTTTTTTGATGACGTACATGCCCGATTTGGTTCTGTGGCTTCCGAAAATGATGGGTTTTTCGGAATAAAATAAAAAGTCCACGATCAATGCGAAAATTTTTATCTCAGGCCTCAATTGAAGGCGGGTTAATGTGTTTGCCGGTATTGAAATTCATACAGGTATCCTCATCTTTATTATATTTAGTATTTTCGCAAAGGAGGAACCAATATGTTGCCCATAACGAAAATACTCTGGCCCACCGACTTTAGTGAACCGTCTTATGAAGCTTTGAAAGTCGCCGATGAGATGGCCCTTCATTTCTCTGCGGAATTGATTATCACTCATGTGGTAACGCCTATTCCGGTTATTCCGATTCATGACGATCCCACCAGTTTCAATCTGCCGATGTATGAAAAAGAGATGGAGGCATCGGCTGATAAATCATTGGATCGAATTTCCAGGGAAAAAGTATCCCAAGAGATAAACCGGCGATTCAAAGTCATCTATGGCGATCCCGCAACTCAAATCGTCCGGCTGGCCACCGATGAAACGGTCGATTTAATAGTGATTGCCACACACGGGTTGACGGGTTGGCGCAAGTTCATGTTCGGCTCGGTCACTGAAAAAGTCATACGGATGTCTCCCCATCCGGTCCTTTCCATCCGGATTCCGCCTGAAAAGGATTGATGCGGATCCGGGGACGCTTTTAGGGGTGAAATATTAAAGGGGGAGTGGGGTTGGATATTCCCTGGCCCCGAATAGACAAAGCGACCAGGGAATAAATTTGTGGTCAGCTGATTAAGTTTCTTCGACGGTGATGGCGCCGGGTTCACATACCTCAACACAGCTTTCACATCCAAGGCATTCTTCCGCATTTACCGGAGATGATTTGCCGTCTACCATTTCAAACACTTCCACAGGGCAAACATCCACGCATTCTTCACAACCTTCGCATTTTACTTCATCAACTGTAGGGACAAAAGCCATTGAATTAGCCTCCTTTCTCGATGGGATTCATTATAGTGAAATCAAACCATTTTATTCAATATCGGGCAAAGTCATTATACCAATTGATGGGGTGAGTCAAGCCCCTAAAACGTTTTTTAACAATCCCCTCTCAATATTTATTTAAAATTAAAACGATCACGTCCTTGACTCGCAATCATTATACCACACGGGTTGCCGGTCTGACCAGGTGTGAGTAGTATCTTGATTCTGGAATTTGTGTTTATTATGGCAAAACTTTTTTCATCCTGCCACCCCCGTCCCGGGATCCTTTCGGGACAAGACACTAAGGCACGAAGAAAAAAAACGATATCTTTGTGTCTTTGCGACTTTGTGGCAAATTGTTTTTGGGCACTTTTTCGGCTTGCCCGGGTTATGTTTAAGCGGCGGACAACTCTATTAAAGCCAGTACCGTATTTCGGCATAACGTATCGGTGTCGGTGGCAGCGGTTTCGCTAATGGGCGGATGGATCAGCTTACCGAAAACCTCAGGCGATGATTGATTCGGTACCATGGATACGGTTAATCGAACATTGCATGCTCTGTCGGCAGCAGGGGCATCTTCTTTTCCAAAGGGGTGATCCGGCAACGATTCCTCATCTGTTTGTGTGACTCGATCAAAATAATCCGTAAGCGCCCGGCTCCTGTCAAACGGTTTTTCTTTGTGGGGGATTTTTACCAAACGTCTGTCGAATCCGGATATCGTGCGGATCAAACCGGCCTGTTTCGAAACCATCTGAAATGCAGAGCTGCTGGTGGTGATAAATACGCATGCCGGCTGGGTATCATGGCACATCAAATGACTCCAGGCGGATAATCTTTCTGAAGTCATGTAGTCATGAGATTCCGGTTGAGATGATTCAGCGCTTGAGAATAAATCCGACCCATCTGGTCCATCGCCTCTCAAATTCTTAAAGAGCTGTTGTTGCATGTCTTGAATCTGATTAATTTCCCTCGAAAGGCCGGTTTGCTGCATATCGAATTCTTGGGCCAGTGCTAAAAAAAGTCGGGCATTATCCGGCGGCATTAATGTGCCGTGCTCTTTTTTACCTGACATTCGATCTCTGATTTCTTGTCGGATCTGCGAACTCATGGGATCCTGAGCCGATAAATTAAAACTGCGAGTAATCTTATGATATTCGCGCTGAGATATGTGGTGAAGATCGGCCCAGGTTCGATATTCTTTCAGGATGGTTTTAAGTGTTTTGTCATTATCCTTAAGGGGAATCCGGATTTCGATCTTTCCGGATCGAAGCGATTCCTCTAAATCAGCGTGGAATAATTTGTCAAACGGCTGATATATTAAGATTTTACCGAAAAGTGCTGAAAGCGGTTCCAGTTCCTGTGGAGACAGATAGGTATATGGAAAAAGGATGGGTATCATAGTGTTTCGTTATTCAATTTTCTTTGCCATAAAATACAAATTTGGCTGTATAGAAAGCGCGAGTTAAGCAATGTCGGCTTTGAAGATAATCCGATTCGCGGACATGTGAAACTCGCAC
>CAYSUA010000507.1:0-4694 GCA_964433795.1 uncultured Desulfobacteraceae bacterium
CTCGGCAACGAAGGAGATGCGGTATCATCGGCTTTCCCGAAGGGTAAAAAACATGGCAAATTGCATATTAATTTTGGATGTCACCTATGGTCGATTAGAGATATTTGAGCTAATTATATCTATTCCCTTATATTTATTCATTTAACACCCCTTTGGCATTTTTTTTATGCAGCTATAGGGCAATTTTTAGAGGGAAATACTATGGATGGCCCCATGAAGTCAATTATCAGAAAATCAGGCCGGCAACCGAAAGAACGATTAGCATTGCAAGGATCAAACCGTCTTTTTTAGAAAAGTTGAATTGAGGATCCGTCCGCATCTCCTGATAGCACCGGGCTTCCATTGCAAGGGCTAACTTTTCCGCTCTAAGAAACGTTCTTCGAACCAACGGAACCACCAGTTTGACAATTCGAAACACAGGATTTTTTCTGGCTTCGATGGCTCTTGACCGCTGTGCATCCTTAATTTCTCTCGCCTCATTGAAGATAACCGGTATGAATCGGAGCAAAAGACCGATCATGGTGGCCACCCGTCTTTTGGGGATAAACGGAAAGGGGGTCAACGCCCATTCTACCGCCCTTTTGATCTCGCTGTATCGTGTGCTGGCAACCAGAATCAATCCGAGCAACACCACAAAAATCAATCTCAAACAAACGACGACGCCCTGAAGGATACCATCGAGACTGATGGCAATAGGGCCGATGGAAAATGCCGGCACCCCGGATGCGGACAACATACGGGTCGTAAAAATGACAAGCAGTAGAATAAGAAAGATCCGGAGTTCTCGAAAAATGGAGATAAAGGAAATGTCTAAATATTTGATGAGGCAAAGGAGTGCGGCAATCATTGCCGCCAGCCTTAACGGGGGAATGTGAACGCTTGATAAACTCAACAACACCAGAGCAACCAGTTTAACCCGGACATCCAACCCGTGGACCCATGTATTGTCGCTCCGGAAACTAAATACGGTGACCTCGGTCATAACCCGGCCCCTGATGCCATCCGACAAGCACATGGTTTTTCTACCCCGAATGCCCCGACTTCAGGAAGCAGTTGATCCGGCTCACCGTCCCGGACGATTCGGCCGTCTCTCATGAGAAGAATCCGGTCGGCATACGCATAAACTTTGGGGAGATCATGGGTGGCGACAATAATCGTGTGACCCGTTTTATGGAGAGAAAGAATCTGGCAGAGTACCTGCTGTATCCCCGGGTAATCGAGATTGGAGAACGGTTCATCGAAAACAATCACACGCGGTATCATGGCAAGCACCCCGGCAATGGCGAGCCGTCGTTTCTCTCCTGCTGAAAGCAGATAAGGTCTCTGATCGGCGAGATGACCCAAACCGACTGCCGATAGGGCGCCGGTCACCCGCTCATGGATCTCATCACGGTTTAAAAGAAGATTTTCCGGCCCAAACGCTACATCATCGAAAACGGTCTCACCGACAATTTGGCTGTCGGCATCCTGAAACACCATTCCCACAAGCTGCCTGACCGTTGAGGCATTCTCGGACACATCAAGACCCGAAATATTAACCGATCCCGATTCAGGCATCAGCAATCCGTTTAAATGCCTGAGCAATGTGGTTTTCCCGGAACCGTTGGGACCGCAAATGACCACGAATTCACCGGCTTTGACACGAAGATCGATACGGCTGAGTCCCTCCTCTCCGTTTGAAAATCGATGGGTAAGGTCTTTGATTTCGATAATGTTCATCTTCTATCCATACTTCTTGATAATGGGTCTCACGGCTTTTGCAATGGGGACCGCTGCAACGATCTTGATGGCATCACCGATGAGAAATGGATACATTCCGACAGCCAGGGTCTTTCCCAGGGTCATGCCGGATAAAATTTTAAGCCAGGTAACCCCGCATGCATATACCACAAAAGCCCCGATAACCATTGCCAAAACATCCAAAAGGGCCTTCCGAGAGCCCTTTTCGGATATGAGACCGATGAGATAGACGGCCGGTATATATCCGATAAGATATCCTCCCGTGGGCCCCACCAAACGCCCCACCCCGCCCATGCCTCCGGCAAAGATGGGAAGCCCGAGACCACCCGCCAATATATAGACCAATACACTGGCCAGGCCCCACCGGCTTCCCAGAAGCAGCCCGGCCAGAAATACAAAAAGGTTCTGCAAAACGATGGGAACCGGTCCGATGGGTACGGCTAAAAACGCTCCCACAGCCATAAGCGCCGCCATCAAGGCAGCATAAATCGTCATCAACAGTTGTTTTGAAGAATCCATTCAAGATACTCCTAAGTTAAATAGGATGCAGATCTATGTCTGAAAACAATCACCGCAGACAATCTTCTGCAGTGCATCATTTTTATCTTTGATAATAAGGGCGCCGCTATCGTCTACGTCAACGGCAATTCCCTCAAACACCTCATTGTGGGTGACCACCCGCACCGGACGATTCAGGGTGGCGGCGTACGGCTTCCACTCGGAGATAATTCCGGTTAGGGTTTCTGTTTTGGTTTTTTCTTCAAACCGCTCGAGGAAGCCAGATAACAGTCTTTGGCGCGAAACGGATTGCGCGAGCTCTTTCCTCAGCGAGGTGGCATTGGGCTCCTTTTTTGTGGGATCATTATTGACGTTGATACCGATACCGATATTCACATAGGTCACCAGATCCCCTTCGGCTTCCATTTTAGAAAGGATGCCGGCAAGCTTTCGCTCTGAAACCAAAATATCATTCGGCCATTTGACTTGAGCATTTAGCTGGTGCTGTTCATTAAGGGTTTGGACCATGGCCACAGCGGCCGAGAAATTAAGCAGCGGGCTTAAGACCGGTGGGATTTCGGGGCGTAACACCACCGTAAAATAGAGCCCGCCCTTTGAAGACAACCAGGGCCGCTTTAAGCGGCCCCTCCCTTTTTTCTGTTTTTCGGAAACGACCACTGAAAAATGAGGACATCCGCTTCTGGCCAAATCCCCGGCCACATCCATGGTGGAACTCACCTCATGATGATAGTGTATCTGAGATTCCCTGCCCGGAAATTCCCATGGATATAGGAGATCCGGGCAATGCCGGAGTCGATACCCCTTGGCGGTTGAAACAATCGGATATCCCATCTCCTGCAGCTTTTGGATATGCTTCCATATGGAAACCCGGGATATCTCCAATTCTTCACTGAGCTGCCGGCCCGAAATGATGCCGCTATCTTCTTTCAGCCGTTTAATTATGTGGCTTTTCATTTCTAAAATGACCATCGGTTTCGTTACCTAAAAAGAAATGCATGGTTAACCAAATACAACTGTCTTGTCAATACCATTTATATATCAGGCGGGGTAAACGCATTTGGATTCCGGGGTTCGGAAATTATTTAAGATATGACAATCCTTTAATGGGCGGCCCCATTCTTTTCCTTATTCAAATGCATCCGTTTAATTATAATGGAATCAGCTTGATGGGAAACCTTTATTATAACAACGTACCGGTATATCATTTTGAACAGCTGCCAAGCATCTATTGCATGAAACACATGCTACACGGTCTTTTTCACCTTCCTGAATTTTTCTAACTAAAGACGGTTCCCTGATCAATGGCCGAGACATTGAAATAAGATCCGCCCAGCCATTTTGCAGCGCTTCCTCCATCCTCGCTACAGTCCGCATACCGCCAACTACTGCTAAAGGGATGCTCTCCAATACCGGTTTGATCTTTTGGGCAGCCTCAAGGTTATAACCTTCTTCAAGATTGTATTTACCGGCCAATTTATTCATCGTCAACCGTCCCAAGGGTTTTTTCCACAAAGGAAGGCTTTGAACCAATTCATCCACTGGAACATCTCCCCGACACATGTTCATGAATGAATAAAGCGCTGTGCCGCAGCTTACCTCGATTCCATCGATTCCCAATTCCGCCAGCCATTTTGCGTACTTAACCGCAACTGACGGAGTTACACCCACCTGCGGTGTATGATCATGCGTATTAAGCTTAACCAGGACAGGGGTGTCTTTCGGAACTGCATCTTTGACGGCTCTAACGGTTTCCTTTAAAAACCGAAAACGCCCCTCGTCAGATCCGCCCCATGAATCAGTTCGATGATTGAAAAATGGAGATATAAATTGGTTTATCAAATAGCCGTGCGCTGCATGAAGCTGCACACCATCAGCCCCGGCTGCTACCGACCGGTTGGCCGCCAATGCAAATGCCCTGATAGTTTGATGTATCTCGGGTTCTGTCATTGCTTTTGGTTTTATAAAATTGATAGGGTCACGTCCTTTATCCGAAGGTCCTAATGGGATTTGACCGATGATGTTTTTGGTGGTTTGCCTGCCGGAGTGTGCTAATTGAAATATGACTTGTGCCCCTTCTTTGTGGATCATGTCGACAAGCGTTCTAAGACTGGGAATCAGCGCATCCTCATGTATGCCTGATTGAAATTTATAGGATCGTCCTAATGGATGAACATACATATAGCCGGGTATGATTAATCCTACTCCACCTTTAGCCAACGTTACGTAGCGTTTAATTAGAGTTTCGGTAACTTCGCCGTTCTCGCGTGCCATTACCTCATAGGTAGCCGAATGGACGAACCTATTTTTTAATTCAGTGTTACCAATCTTAAGCGGAGTAAATAATTTTAGCATGATTGGCCTCCCACTTTGGTTTTGGGGGTTAATTAGTTTCTGTCCGAAAAAGGCCTGATTATTAGGCGTTAAAAAAATTGTAT
>CAYSUA010000508.1:0-4691 GCA_964433795.1 uncultured Desulfobacteraceae bacterium
GACACCCACAACACCCGGGGACCCCTCTGCCGGCCTCATGACCGGTCTTCGCGAGGCGGCCCAACGCTTCGGCTTTGAGCTTGGACAGGTCACGAGCCTCATGCACGGGACCACCATCGCCACCAATGCGGTGCTCGAAGGCAAGCTTCCCCGCGGTGCGCTGGTCACAACAGCAGGATTCCGCGACGTGCTGGAGATCGGCCGCCATGTACGTCGCGAGATCTATGCTGCGGTGGCCGAACCGCGCCGCTTGCTTATCGATAGGGAGAACCGCTTCGAGGTACGGGAGCGGGTGGCGCCGGACGGCCGCGTTCTTGTTCCGCTCGACGAGGCAGAGGCGCAAACGATTGCCGAACAAATCGCCGCATGCGGGGCACAGGCAGTCGCAGTATGTCTCCTTCACGCCTATACGAATCCTGTACACGAGAAACGCCTCGGTGAGATTCTTGGCAAAGTACTCGAGTACGACTTCATTTCACTATCGCATGCGGTCAGCCCTGAGCCACGCGAGTTTGAGCGTACATCTACCACAGCGCTTAACGCGCTGCTGATGCCGGTGGTAAAAAGCTATCTTTTACGGCTGCAGGAGCGCATGAAGGAAGAAAACTTTCATCCTTCGTTATTCCTCGTACAATCAAACGGAGGAGTCACGACCCCGGAAGCAGCAGCCGAACAGCCCGTAAGACTGTTACTTTCCGGTCCCAGCGGCGGTGCGCTCGCGGCGCAGAATTTGGGAAGACGCCTGGGAGAACCCAACTTGGTCGCCATGGACATGGGGGGTACCAGCTTTGATGTCTCTATCGTACACCAAGGGCGTACACGGCTGGTCACGGAAGGAACGGTGGACGGGTGCCCGGTACGCGTTCCGATGGTGGAAATCCGTACTATCGGCGCAGGCGGCGGATCCATTGCGCACGCGGATGAGACGGGACGGTTGCACGTCGGACCGGAAAGCGCGGGAGCCGTACCCGGCCCTGTTGCTTACGCCAGAGGCGGAATGGAACCAACGGTTACAGACGCCAACGTTGCCCTGGGGCGCATCGACCCGGACTATTTCCTGGGGGGCGGGATGAAGCTCAACGCTGAGGGCGCCCTCAGTGCAATTCGCAACCGGATTGCAACCCCCCTGGATCTTAACGAGGCGCAGGCCGCTGAGGGTATTGTGCGGATTGCCATCGCAAACATGACTACCGCCATCCGTCTGAGCCTGTTCGAAAAGGGGCTCGACCCGAAGGACTTCTCGCTTATCTCCTTTGGGGGCGCAGGTGGTCTCCACGCGGCAGAAGTGGCCGGTGAACTCGGTATTCGACGCGTCGTTTACCCTCGAGACGCCGGTACGTTAAGCGCCTATGGCATACTGTTTTCGGATGTGGTTCACGACGGTGCCCGCTCACGATTGCTGCGGCTTGAGCCGGAAGTGCTGCCGGGGCTCAATACGCTTGCAGCCGATCTCGCTGAGGAGGGCCGCTTGCGACTCGAACGGGACGGTATCCCTCTCTCCAAGCGACACTTTGACCTCGCCGCTGATATGCGTTACGAAGGCCAGGCCTACGAAATCGTGGTCCCATTTGAAAGTTCCGAATTGGATATCGACGCGTTGAAACGGGCCCTTGCACAGTTCCATGATCTGCACGAAACCCGTTATGCACATTGCGACCCTGATGAAACACCGGAGATGGTAACACTGCGGTTAAAGGCAACCGGAGTGCTCCGCAAACCCCGTGAACGCGATTTCGAACCGGGTCCCGAAGCAGATCCAAAGAGCCGGCGGCGAGTATATCTCAACGCTGCCTGGACCGATTCGGCGGTCTATGCCCGCTCTGATATCGGCCCCGGCTTTACCGTTGACGGCCCCGCCATAGTCGAGGAAGAGCACGCGACAATCCTGCTGCCTTCTAACTGGCGCCTCACCTGCACACCAAGCGGTGCGCTGGTTGCCGACTCATTGGGAGGAGAGCCATGAAAAAAGAACTCAATCCCGTTGAGCTCGAAATCATACGAAATGCCCTGGTGGCCGCTGCCGAAGAGATGAGTGTTACGGTGTGGCGAACAAGCCGCTCCTCTGTTGTGCGCGAGATCCTCGATTACTCCACTTGTGTCTTCGACGCAGATGGCCGGAGCGTGGCTCAGGCGGCAAGAATGCCCGTGCATCTCAATTCCATGGCATCGTGTCTCGAAGACATTCTGGGCAAGCACGTGCCTCTCGAGACATGGGAGGAAGGGGATGTCATCCTCACAAACGATCCGTATTGCGGTGGCCAGCACTTATCCGACTGGCTCGCATTCACACCGGTACACCACAACGGACAACGGGTCGCCATCGCCGGCATCCTCGTGCATCACCTCGACGTCGGAGGTGGAGCGCCCGGAAGCTATGATCCGGAAGCCACCGAGATCTACCATGAAGGGATTCGTATTCCCCCTGTGCGCGTGGTGCGACGCGGGGAGCGCAACGAGGAGCTTATCCGGGTGCTGCTTCAAAACAGCCGCGAACCGATTACAGTCGGCGGAGATTTCGCTTCACAGCTGGCCGCACTCACAATCGGCGTCGATAACCTCAAACGCGTGGCGTCCCGCTACGGTCATGATACCCTGGCTGCTGCGAGCCGTGCGATCCAGCAGCAAAGCGAAAAGGCCATGCGCAACGCCATCGCTCGCCTTCCAGACGGGGAATACGAATTCGAGGACTTCGTCGATGATGACGGCATCGACGACACCCGCATCCGGATCCACGTGCGGCTGGTGGTCGAGGGAGAGACGGTGACGGTCGACCTTTCGGGATCGAGTGAACAGGTGCAGGGTCCTGTCAATTGCACGCTTAACATGACCGCGTCTGCAGTGATCTGTGGGGTAATGATGGCGATCGGACGCGATATTCCTGCCAATGCTGGCGTCTACCGGCCTGTTCAGATCGTCGCGCCGCCGGGCCGGGTCGTTAACGCAGTCTCTCCGGCTTCCGTTGCAAACCGCATGGCAGTCGGCCATCGTATAGTCAACACTGTCATGGGCGCCTTTGCAAAGGCTTTACCCGAGGATACGCCGGCGAGCTACTACGGCGTGAGTTATGCGTATGCACTCAACGCCATCAACGAGGATGGAAGCCGACAGGTCTACTTCGATCTGGAGTGCGGCGGCTGGGGCGCACACCCGCAGGCAGATGGCGCCAATGCGTATTCATGCGGCTTTCACAACATCGCGAACTCACCGATTGAAATGATCGAGCAGGCCTATCCGATTACCTTTATCGAGTACGGCCTGTTACCCGACTCGGGCGGCCCCGGCCGGCACCGGGGTGGTCTCGGCCTCACACGGGAATTCCGCCTCGAGGCGCCTCTTGGTAGGTACGCAGCCAATCTCGACCGCTTCAAGGTCCCACCCTATGGGCTCTCCGGAGGCTACAGTGGCCGACCCGGGCGACTGCTGCTCAAGCGCGCCGGCAAGGAACAGTGGGAGCCTTTAGTAAGCAAGGTCTCCGGGCTCGAACTCGCGCAAGGAGATCGCGTTCGCCTCGAAACTTCGGGTGGCGGCGGCCACGGTGATCCCCGTGAGCGAGACCATGAGGCAGTTGAAAACGATATCAGGAAGGGATATGTGTCGGAAGATGAGGCGGAAAAAAACTATAGTCATTGAATGTTCTGTCGTAATCGGCTTTATTCTTTAGATAATCATTCTCAGAGGACATATGACTGTTCCAAGTGAATTACCCCGGAAATGTCAAGAATGCCATAAGACCGCGGTTTCGAGTATTCATAAAAAATGCGGATTTTGCCAAGACATTAAATTTGAAGAAGAAATTTTCTGCTCACTCCCGAGAATCATCGGTTCGCCTATACACATCACAAATCATTATATTCTAATGCACTCAATAGAGGTGACAGATGTTTTTCATACCGTCTCCAGAGTCCAACAGAACTGTTGTATATAGGTCTTCGAACCTGTTCTGCGCTTGCAGTTCTAACAGGCCTGATTGTTCGATGGAACGATAAGCAGGCTTCGTCCCATGGCAGTTCACAGTAGTCAAGCAATTTTCTTGTCTCACCTTCTTGGTCTCCAACAAGATCTTCGTATTGTATATCGAAGATATAACCTGGCAGTATTTTATACCAATGTTCCATTAGGTCCTGATAGAGTTTGTAATACTCTCCCAGCTCGCTTAGATCATAGGCATATTTATGAACACCAGCAAAATATGTCTTGAAAATTGAGAGGCAGGTATCCACAGGATTACGTTTACAATGAATGATTTTCGCATTGGGTAACGTGAGTCTAATCATTCCAATATATAGAAAATTGTGCAGTTCTTTATCTGTTATATATTTTACTGCACCTGAATACTGCCTGAGTCTTTTGCTATATTCAGCACCTAATATTTCAAAATTATCGGGGCTAAGTTTCGCCGCACAGTATGGGAATTTGATACCTGCAATTTTAGCAGAAGAATGTATGACGATTTGCGAAAGATATTTTAACTCTCCAGCACCATAAACTAAAGAGTGGCTGGCAAGAATTTGCTCTAAAAGGCTTGATCCTGAACGTGGCATGCCGACGATAAATATCGGGGTGTTCTCACCATAACCGGTGTCAACATGTTTACTGAAGAGTTTATCGTCAAAGACATTTTTTAGACCGTTAAAGAAATCTCTGGTTTCAAATATATTATAAGTATAAGTATTTCTCTTTAATTCGTTTCC
>CAYSUA010000509.1:0-4675 GCA_964433795.1 uncultured Desulfobacteraceae bacterium
GGTTCAACTTCAGGGGGAACCCTGTCCCATAATAACTTGGCGTTCGTACCTAGACCCCCCAGATAAAGCTCTGTGTCTCTTGGGTCCGTTGCGACCCTCTCAATGTTTCCTCGGGTCAAATCAACTTCTAAATTAAACCCTGTCTCTGCGTACCTCATTTTTTTCCCCTTCTATATTACTTGAATCCGTGGCATACGTTTTGATTGATCATGGGTTGCAGGCACTTAACTCAAAACAACCTTCACCTGACGGGTGAAGGTTGAAATTGTTTAAGTTATGGAAAATTTTGTCTTTTCAGATTAGTTACATTTTAGCTGCAATATAGCTTTTTCGAAAAATACTGTCAAGAAGAAAGTAAGGGGGATGGAACAGGTGGTGATAAAATAAAGCTCCCCGCTGCCCCGATAAGCGGGATCTCCGCTTCGCTCCGACAAGCTACAGGGTATTCTGGCGAAGGCGAATAAATGGCTCGTTAGGGGTTCAATTCGCGGATACCGTCTTTTCCGGCCACAATCACTTTGCTGGTTAATCCTATGAACAAGCCCTGTCCGGCGATTCCGGCCCGGTTATCCAATTTGACGGCCAAAGAGGCCGGGTCGTCCATTGGGCCGAAACTGGCATCCAGGATCAAATTATTCTGGTCGGTTTTAAAGAAATCACCGTCATCTTTTTTCCGGATCGATACTTCAGCACCTAATTCTTCAAGAAATCTGGTCTCAGACGGTCCGGCAAAGGGCACCACCTCGATGGGCAAGGCCCAATGCATTCCCAACTTATCCGATATTTTGCTCTCATCCACGATAATCACGTTTCTTCGACTCGCCTGGGCGATCACTTTTTCACGCAACAGCGCACCGCCTCCGCCTTTGATCAAATTCAGCTGCGGATCCACTTCGTCGGCACCGTCGATATTGATATCGATGACCTGATGCGCTTCAAAAGTGGTAAGAGGCACGCCAACAGCCAGTGCCAGTTCTTCAGTTTGAACCGAGCTGGGAATACCGACAATATTTTTCAGTGCGCCGCTTTGATAAAGCGCTCCGATCCTCTCCACTGCATATTTTGCCGTGCTTCCGGTGCCGAGACCCACCACCATGCCTGAAGCAACCTGCTCCACTGCTTTAATCGCCGCCTGCTTCTTAAACTCCTCGAATCGATTCATGCGTTGCTTGCTCCTTTATTCTCCATATCAGCTCGTAGGCTCTTTATACATTATTAAGCATATCTTTCCCGACAACGCAAAGGGGATTTAGGGTGGAGGGATAAGGAAACAGATTACCTGTCAAACAGAATGATCTCGTCCACCTGCGGCAGGATACCGATCTCCTGCCCCAGGGTGTGGTTATGGTGGCTGGGAACCAGCGCCATAACTTTTTCAGTTGAAGGCAATTCCAGCGTATAGAGTATGTTTGCCCCCCTGAAGGTCTTTTTATTGATACGTGCTTTAAACCTGCTGTTATGATCGTGTACAATATCTTCGGGCCGTATCAGCACGTGAGCCGGGCAGCCATTCTGGCATGGATAAGAAAAAGGCCCGTTCAATATGCCGAGGCCTGTATCCACCTGATCACGACCGGTAACCTTTCCCCTGAGTAACACCCCCTCCCCGACAAAATCCGCCACCACCCGGTTGGCGGGACGATGATAGAGATTGTAGGCAGTATCCCATTGTTGAAGCCGACCATTATTTAGCACCCCTATCACATCGGCCATGGCAAACGCTTCTTGTTGATTGTGGGTTACAATCAATGCAGATATATTCGATGTCTTCAAAATGTCTCGAACTTCCATGGATAGTCGCTCCCTGAGAGAAACATCCAGATTCGAAAACGGTTCATCCATCAACAGCAGTTCCGGTTGTGGTGCTAAAGCCCTTGCCAATGCTACCCGCTGCTGTTGTCCGCCGGATAGTTCATGGGGAAAATGATTATATGCTTCCACCAAACCCACGAGATCCAGCATCTCATCTATTCTTTTTTTCTTATCCCGGCCGGACAGTTGAAGAAGACCGAATCCGATATTGTCAAAAACGGAAAGATGTGGAAAAAGTGCATAATCCTGAAACACCATTCCGATCTTCCGCTTTTCAGGCGGCAGGAAATATCCGCTTTTGGCAACCGTTTGCTGGTTGATTTGAATTTTTCCTCGATCGAGACATTCAAATCCGGCAATGATCCTCAGGGCTGTGGTTTTTCCACAGCCGCTTGGCCCCAGCAAGCACCCGATGCTGCCTCTTTCCAAAGAAAAAGAAATATCCTTCAATACCGGTTTTTCATCAAACGCTTTTGCAACTGACTCGATCTCAAGAACCGTTTCCATTTTCTATTCCTCTCAATATTTTTCCACTGACTTCTATCTTCCGGGTCAGTATGGCCACGGGAATCAAACCGGCCAATATGAGTGCCAGGGCCGGAAGGGCCGCCCGTTCCCATTCCCCCTCTGAGGTGAGTTCATAAACCTTCACAGCCAGCGTGTCCCATCCAAACGGCCGGGTCATTAGCGTAATCGGCATCTCCTTCATCACATCGACAAAAACGAGTATGGCGGCTGTGAAGATCCCGCTTTTAAGAATCGGAAGATGCACCCGCCTCACCAGAGCCAATCCCGTTATTCCCATGGATATGGACGCTTCGTCCAGATTCGGCGTCACCCGATACATGGCACTGCTGACAGAGTTGAAACCGGCGGCCATAAATCGGACCATATAGGCTGCAATGACGGTGATAAAAGTTCCTTGAATGAGCGGACCGGTGCTAATGCCGGCTGTCCGCTTTAAAATCTGAATCAGGGTGTTATCTACAGATGCAAATACGATGAAAATTCCCACCGCCAGGACGGTTCCCGGCAGCGCATAACCGAGGGTCGAAATTTGGATGATAAGATTGGTGAACCTGTCGGTATGCAGTCTCTGGGCATATGACAGCAGCAGGGCACATATGGTAATGACCAGGGCGGCAGAAAATGCGAAAAAGATTGAACGGAAAACAAATCCGAAATATCGAAAGTCAAATTCCGCACCAAACACCTCAATGCACCAGTATAACAGCTGTGAAACCGGAACAACAAACGCGATGAACAATACACCCATGGCAAATCCGAAAGCCGCCCAGCGCTTCCATCCTAAAAGAATGATATGTTCACTTTCCGTGCTGAGCCTTCCACTCTGTGTGAACCGCTTCCGGCCCCGTATTCGATGCTCCATCACCATTACTGCAAAGACAATGAGCACCAGAAGAGAGGAAAGTTGAGCAGCAGCGGGCAACGAAAAGAACCCGTACCAGGATTTGTATATGGCCGTGGTAAAGGTATCGAAGTTAAAAATAGAGACCGCACCAAAGTCGGCCAGGGTTTCCATCAATACCAGCATCAGACTGCCGGCAATCCAGGGCCGCGCCATGGGGAGCGCAACTCTAAAGAATCCGGACCAACGACTGTAACCCAGTGATTGAGCTGCCTCTATGGAGCGCTTTCCTTGGGTTTTAAAGGCACTCCGACACAGGAAATAGACATAGGGATACAAAGCCAGGGTCATGACCAGAATCACGCCGCCGGTGGATCGGATATTCGGAAACCAAATCCGATAGCCCGGACTCCAAGCCCGGAGTAGAGATTGAACCGGTCCTGAAAAGTCAAAAACCCCGATAAAGACAAATGCGAACACATAGGTGGGAACGGCTAATGGCAAGAGCAGCGCCCACGAAAAGAAACTTCGGCCTGGAAAATCGCACACACCTGTCAGCCAGGCGAGGCTCACGCCGAGAAAAAACGTTCCGGCCAACACGCCGGAAACAAGGGCGACGGTGTTGAAAGCCAGATCCGCAAGCAAGGTTTCTGATAAATGGCGCCAAATATCCGGTTCCGGTTTGAGAAATGAAAAAAAAATGACCACAAGCGGAAGAGTGGTGAACACGGCAATACCGCAGGCGGTCAGTCGCCAACCGTCCAGACAGCCGAATAACCGTCTGAGCGGAAAAAATCCGCTTCTGCTTTTTACAGGATTGCGCTCTATGCAGATGGTTTGCTGCATTCTACACCCTCAAGGTCCTAAATCATGCTAACGATAACCGGCTCTATCCATCAACCGAATGGCCTCTGCTTGAAAGGCACCGGCCTTTTGTAAATTGATGGGATTCTGTTTGAAGCTCCCCCAGGCAGCGACAGTGGCGTGCGGTTTAATTTGGGGATTTGCAGGATATTCCAGATTTGAATCAGCGAATAAATTCTGAGCGGCTTTGGATGAAAACCATTCCAGTAATGAAATCGCGGATTCTTTGTGTTTTGCATACGAGGTGACACCGGCGCCGGAAACATTTACGTGTACACCGCTTGATTCTTGATTCGGCCAAAACAGGGCCAGCGGCAGTGACGGGTTTTTCTTCAGCAATCGGCCGAAATAGTAGGTATTGACAATCCCCACATCGCCTTGTCCGGCAAGAGCAGCCTCCATGACCTTGGTATCGTTTGAAAACGGCTGAGCGGCAAGATTCTTAACCCAACCGCGGATGATGGATTCGGTCTCGGCTTCACCATGTTCCGCAATCAGCATGGCCACCAGGGACTGATTGTACACCTTCTTTGAGGTCCGCAGCAGTAATCGTCCTTTCCATTTGGATTCTGCCAAATCTTCATAAGTGCTCAAATCGTCCGGTTTTACCCTTTCGGTACTATAAACAAC
>CAYSUA010000510.1:0-4641 GCA_964433795.1 uncultured Desulfobacteraceae bacterium
CATTGGGTATTGAGGCGTATACCTATTTGAAAAATTCCGGTGCGCTGCTGGACACCCCCATAGAACGATTGGCGAAGATGAATCAGCCGGCAATCGATATCTACAAGCGCAATGGAATCGACCTGACCAAGGAGTATCTGGAAATAGCTGTCTGTGCCCAGCACAACAACGGCGGTCTGATGGGCAATCACTGGTGGGAATCCAATATCAAACATTTCTTCCCGGTGGGGGAAGTAAACGGGACCCATGGTGTGTATCGTCCCGGCGGCTCCGCTCTGAATTCAGGACAGGTGGGGAGTATGCGGGCGGCTCTCTTCATTGCCAAACGGTATGCAGCCCCTCCCATGGCCGAAGAACAATTCGTGCAAAGGGCTTCTCAACAAATAAAAGAGAAGTTTGATTTCGCAAAGGGGATCATCGATGCCGCTCACACTGAAACAAACTTTCTGGATACCACGCGAAACGAGATCCAGGAGCGGATGTCTGCACACGGAGCGCATATTCGAAACCATGATAACGTCAAGACGGCCAAAATCAAAGCCTGGGAACTATACTCGAGGTTGCAAAAAGACGGGAAGGTATCTTCTAACAGGGACCTGCCGCACATTTTTAAAAACCTGGATCTCTGCCTGACCCATGCGCTCTATCTCGAGGCCATCGATGAATACCTGGACAAAGGCGGCAAAAGCCGGGGCTCCTACCTGGTCATGGATGCCGGTGGTGAGAAACCTTGCCCGGAAATGAGCGATGATTGGAAGTTTTCCCTCATTGAACCCCAGTCATTCGTGCAACAGAAGATCCTGGAAATTTCTCTGGATAAAGACAACTCGGTTAAAAAGAACTGGGTAGATATCCGGCCGATTCCATCCGAAGACATGTGGTTTGAAAATGTCTGGAATAAATATATGAAAGACGAGATCGTTCGGTAGCAATCCATCAAAAAGGCGGGGATACCATGCAGGGAAAATATTTAGATGAATTTAATGTGGGCGAAGAATATATCACGCCAAGCCGCACGCTGACCGAAACCGACGTGGTCATGTTTGCCGCCATGTCCGGGGACTACAACGAGCTGCACACCAGCGAAGAGTTCATGAAAGGGTCTCAATTCGGAAAGAGACTGGTTCACGGACTTTTGGGGCTTTCCGTCTCCCATGGTCTGATCTTCCGCCTGGGAATACTTGACGGAACCGCCATCGCATTGCTGGGAGTCGATACCTGGCAATTTACCGGCCCCCTGTTTTTCGGGGATACCATCCGGGTGAAGGTGAAAATCGCCGAGGTAAAACCCAGCAAAAGCAAACCGGACCGGGGCATTTTGAAATTGTATATGGAAATAATCAATCAGGACGATACCGTTGTACAAAGCGGATACAAAACCTTAATGATGAAGCGAAGGGCTTGAGATAAGCGCCTAATTGGACACTGCCGTTTTCACGGGCAGGCCGAGATCCATCCCCTGGTCTATCAGGTGTTTCTGTAACAGTTCGATATCCAGACTTCTCGGTGAAATTCCTTCTTTGAACGCCAGAGCGGCAGCGGTTCCCGCAGCCTGGCCTGTTGCGGAGCAGACCGGTATAAGCCTGAGACGTCCCATGGCTTCCTCATCGGCCGAGATGCATCTTCCGGCCACCAGAAGGTTTTCTGCCTTTTGGGGCAGGATCGAGCCGAAGGGCAGCCGCATCTCGTTTCCGGCATAGGGTTTGACCACCGTATCATCGAACTTCACGTTCTGGACATCATCCATGGTGGGTGAAGCCTCTCCCGTGATTTGTCGGGTTGCCCGAACCCCCACCTGGGTTGAGGTATATTCGATTCTTGCGTTCTCAAAACCCGGCGCCTTGCTTTTCAGAAATATGGCCATACGCATCGCATGTTCCCGGGTAATGATTTCCGCTTTGGTCAAATCACCGGGGTCTACGCCGTTCATACCCATTAAGTTTCCCGACCAGACATTGACTTCGTCATTGTACACGAGCTTTTCGGCATATACACCCGGAGCGCCGAATTCGGGATAAATCCCCAAATCGAACGCCAATTCTCCCTGATCGATCCCCTCTTTTACCAGCTTTCGGATACCTCCCCAGTTGCCGAATGCATCCAGGGCTTTTTCAACATCGACTCCCACCATGTTAAACATCATGGTCATCGGTTTTTTAACCAGCCTGAACGGTGCCCCGGCAAAAGAGGCAATGTCTGCATCACCGGTGGCATCCACTACCATTCCGGCCTTCACTGCCTGTCTGCCGGCCTTATTCTCCATGATGACACCCTGGATTTCATCACCTTCCATGATATTGCCGGCTATATAGGTATGCAGCAGAATTTCCACACCTGCATCCTGAAGCATCTGAACAAGTTCGTATTTCAATATCTCCGGATCGATGGCATGGAGTTCCAGCGGCTGGGTGAGCTCATCGGAGTGCCGACAAGGAGCATATACCGACTTTTCCTTCAGCCGTTTCCCAAACTCGAGGTTGATGCCGTTGTTAAGAGGCGGTGTGGTGATCACCAGGGATGAGGTTACGAGCCCTCCCAGAAACCCGTACTTTTCAAGAAGCATGACCTTAACGCCGTAACGGGCAGCGCATATTGCTGCTGCAACACCGGCAACACCTCCACCGCAAACCAGCAGATCGACATCTGCAACAACCGGAGTTTTTCTTTCAGGCTCGATGATCCAATCCATAATCGCACTCCTAATTATATGATGCCGTTTCTTTTCATCTCCCCTATTTCATCATCATATCCCAGTTCCCTGAGAATCTCCTCCGTATGTTCTCCCAATCTCGGAGGGGCTTTACGGATTTTCGCTTTTGACTCACTCAGTTTGACCGGAAAGCCGATGACCTTGAAGCTGCCGATATCCCCCCTTTCAATTTCTTTTATGACTTGATTGTATTCCACTTGGGGGTCTTTGACGAGGTCGGCATAATTATTAACCTTGGCGCACCATACATCGTGCGCTTCCATTAACTGGAGCCACTCCTCCGTTGTTTTCTCTTTTATCACTCTCTGAATCAGTTCTTTTATCTCGTCTCGTTTTGTTAAAGCGTCCGACTGTTCATACTTTTCTATCAACTCGATGAGTCCGATGACTTCACCCAGCTTCTTCAATGGAGTAAGCGATATGGCGATATGCCCGTTTTTTGTGGCATAGGTTCCGTGGGGGGCTTCGTAAAAGGGCGCGCCGATCCCGCTTTTGCTTCGGGTCAAGGATCTTTCTCCACCCCCGTTCATATAATAGGTGATGGCCTCCTTCTGTATGTCGATAGCTGATTGAAGGAGATTTACTTCGACTCTCTGGCCCTTTCCGGTTTTTGCTCGATAACAAACTGCTGCCAGGATTCCCATGGCGATAAGAGCCCCTGAATGAATATCGATAATCGCCGCCCCTGCAGGGGTCGGCAAGTCATCTGCCTTGCCGGTTACGCTTGCCATTCCGCTGAGGGATTGCACCAAAAGATCCTGGCCGGGCTTGTCACGGTACGGTCCATCAGGACCGTAACCCGAGGCGGATGCATAAATAATTCCCGGGTTAATCTTTGATAAATCGTCATAGCCTAATCCCAATCTCTCCATAACACTGGGTCTGTAGTTTTCGACAATGACATCGCTGTCCTTCACCAACCGGTAGATAATCTCCTTGCCCTTTTCTTCTTTCAAATTAATGGTCATACTTCTCTGGTTTCTATTCAGAGAGAGAAAAAATACACTTTCTCCTTTAATGTATGTATCCAATCCGGACCACGACCTTTCCCAGGCCCCCTTGCCCGGTCTTTCGATCTTAATCACATCGGCGCCTAAGTCGGCCAGATATTCAACCCCGGCATTTCCCTGGGCCAATTGTGCAAAGCTTAATATTTTGATCCCCGATAATGCTCCTTCTGATGTGGTCAATTTCTTAATCTCCCCTTGCTATTATTTGTAGGTTATTAGGAGATTAATTTCATACTATAAATTCAAATTAGAGAAAACCATATTCTTTTTGTATTTACCCTCCTGCTGCAACCTTTTTCCTCCCGTGTAACAATTTAACGATTTTCAGGTTTGATTGCTGCAGGCGTCTTTCGGATTCTCCGAATAGCTGTTTGGCGACATGGGGAAACTTCTCTAATATTTCCGGGAGCTTGTCACCCGGAAAGCGCTTGATCCTGGATCTTCCCTTTGAAACGATGGAAGCGGATCGTGGCTCACCGGTGATAACCGCCGCCTCACCGAAGTATTCACCCGGCTCCATGATTTCGGCAATCTTTTTCCCGTTTTTCACCACCATTACAGACCCTTGGACGAGCTGGAAGAAGTCGATATCACGGGTGCCTTCCCGGATAATGACATCCCGATCATCATACTGCTCAATTTCAGGATTGAGGAGATAGGATGGGAGGGCTTCTTTTGTCAGGGTGGTCCGTTTCAAAACCTCTTCCACCGATGTCACCCCCTGCCGGATTTTCTCGAGACCGGCGTCCCGTAGAGATACCATGCCTTCCTGGATGGCGATGCGTCGCAAATGATCCTCGGGAGCGGCTGCATTGATCACCTTTGCCACCTCTTCGGTTACTGCCATCAGTTCATAAAGGCCCAATCGGCCTTTATACCCGATGCTGTTGCACTTGGCGCACCCGCGGGGTTCGTAAATCT